>JAGVJW010000079.1 GCA_020050895.1 bacterium
ACAAACGCAATGCCTGCACTCATAGCAAGCGGTCTGCGATTATATGTAGGGGGCACAGTAGGCGTAAGTTTCAGTGCGCGCTCGTTTGGTGCAGGATAGGCGTTATACATTTTTAGCAACCGCTCCGCAGTACTGGGAGCCCACGTTGTGGGTATATCGGTTGCCTTGTAACCAGCCCGGATTGTTGCCTTGTAATTATTCGTGTGAGTAACGGTGATCTTGCGGAAGACGTCCGTGGTGGAGTCATAATCATTCGGCCGCGTTTGCGGTCGAACGTCCATTGTAAGGTCTTCGGGTATAATGAAAAAGCGGGCAAACGTTTCGCTGTTATTGTAAACATAGTTAGATAACGTATCGGCATTTGCCAGCTTCCTTCGGAATGCACCAATAACTTCTGAATTGTTTGTGTACGAGGCTGGACCAAGAGTCATGCTCAGAGTATTCGGAATCATCACAACATTCGTATCGTTCACGCTCAGGCTTGATGCCAGATGAACATCGCCATTTGCATTTTTCACAGTGTTGGCGGTGCGGAGGTGACCATATGGATTCGATGCCGCTGTGGCTTGCATTATCTGCGGGTCCTGGATACCGGCATAGTTCACAAGCGACGTGGTGTCGAACAGTACGTTGGTGAGTGGCGCATACAGGTTCCGGAAGTCACCGAGAACATCGAGCCGTGTGGAGTCCCCCATTAGAAACCGGGCATTCGAATCGTTGAATACGCGCAACTCAAATGTTGGAAAGATTATCACGGAGTCGGCATCATCGGGCACGATGAATTTCCCTTTCTGCACCAAAACATTTGCGCGGAGCTCCGTTACATCCGATCCTGTTGTCTGACTGCCATCCACCCAAATCGTCAACGGAGCATTTAAAACCGATCTCGTTCCCCAGTAGAAATCGCCCTCAACAAAAAGTGGACTTACGGAATCGTTTTGGAAAACCTCGTCCATTCTCACTTCCATTCCGAATGGTACCGTCTTAGGACCGTTCAAAAGAGCCAAGGCACGATACCTGTTTACCGTACCGTTAAGCGCATTCTCCTGCATGATGTTTTGCGGTGCAGAACCATCATAAAAAAATGTACCATTGTATGTCCGAGGTCCTGAAAGGAAGATGGAGTATACACCACTGACAAATACGCTATCGGGAATCCATTTCGATGAACTGTCGGCCATTTCTAAATGTGTGTAATACCTCTTCTGCACGTTCTGCCTAATGCTTGCCGCACGGGAATACCGTATCAATCCCGGCACGCGCCACGAAGCGTCCTGACCAAGAGCCGTAGAAAAATTCGTAAACCCGGCCACATCAGTGAACAGATTGTCGGATCCACCAAACTCAATCACGTTATTACTGATGCTGTCGAGCGGCGCATCATTCATAAACTTTCCGGTATCGCTGCGAAATCGTATCGTACCCTGATTTCTTACAGCTCCTGTTCCGAAATTGATGAGGCTTTGTGCCTTCATAGCAACCGTGAATCGGAAGCCAGTATCGGTTAAATGCACTAGTACACAGGAAAGCAGTACTGCAACAGCAACAATGAGTCTAACCGAAGAAAAGCGCTGCAACAACACACTGCCGATCCACTTCTCAGAATTGGGAGTGAATGCAGTAGATGTTATTGACCAATATGATGGATAGCTGCCCACAAATACAATGCTGTACAATATCCCCCCAACGCGCCATGTGAACTCAACAATAATTGTACCGAACCTAGCGGCCGATGTTGATCTCACCATCGTTGTTCAGGTGGCCGTAGTTATAGATAGTACCTTCAATAGTAAGGACACCAGGTTTATAACGCCAACAAACACCGTCGAATTTGATTTCGAGGTCTCCACGTATAAGTCCTGTGCCATCACCAAATAGGTACAAGCCCCCTTCCCAAATCGAGCAGTGGCCTTCAACGATTAGTCTGCCCAAGCTCTGCACATCAACTCTGCCAGCACGAATTTCAGCGTGCCCGCCAATGTACATGATGGCTCCGGCCGTTACAGTAACCCTCGCGCCAGCGTCGACGAACGTTGGATTAACGATAGCAATCTGTGCCTGCGCTGAAAGTGAACAGACGGTAAAGATTGCGAGTGTGAAAATCCATTTTTTCATTTTAATAGTGCCACTTCGTGGCAGTGCCAAGTGCCAGGCTACGAATAATTAGTTCGAGGCATCTGCCATTTGTACCCAGCGAGAGCCGCTCCACATAAATGGAATGGTCTCATACGCCTGCAAAGTCGACGTTGAATTCGTTGTTGCCATGTTTGAGCCAGTGAACTTTATCGGTCTGGGTCCGTTATTCTGTACAACAAGAATCTGACCGACGTTAATACCATCTTCCAGGGTTACGTCGCAGCCACTTGAAGAACAGAACGAAGTCGGTGCAGTTACCTGTATATATGATGCCGTAGATGATGGCAATGCAGTGCCATCAGCCTCGAGGTTAACAGCCTCTTCACCGAGTGAGGTAATTCCTCCAGGGCTTGCTGTAGTAACAATCCACCGCTGATCCATTGCAGAGTATATGAACTGGAAGTTCATTCCGGGGCTGATCATGAGATCCCCTCCTGCCGTCTTGATGCGATTTGCTGCGGTTGAATTTGTGTTTTCGTTTACGATGCGCAAACCGTTGCCGGTTGCATTGTAAATATTGAGAATTTTACCGGAGTATCCGCCCGAGAAGCCTGTTAAAGCAACATTTGAAGTTATGCTCGACGCAACGCGTACAAAACTTCTGGTATTGCCCCCTCCGGTAAAATCAATATTGTTATTCGTAGCGGAAAGCGATCCTGTGTAGTTGTATTCGCGATAGGCAAGCGAACCTTCAATATCCAAAACGACATTGGGTGTCGAAGTCCCAATCCCAACATTGCCACCAACAAACGTTGCCGGATAATTATTTGTCCCACCTGTCACATCAACAGCAATACCGCGCACGGTGGATGTGACCCCGGTTGAGCCTGTTGCTGATAAACTCAAAAGTGTTTTAGTGACACTTCCTAAAGTACTCGGAGAAGTAGATGCAATCTTCAGAACTGTCTCATTTCCTGTAAGATCTGTAGCGCTCTTTGAAAATGAAGCAAGCACACCCGAACTAATACCAGATACTTCGAGCTTCTGCGTGGAATTGTCCCAAAGCAGGTACGGCGATCCAACGATCTCCTCCGTTGTTTGGAAGTAGGGTAGTTGTCCTGGAGAACCGAGAGGCGTTGCATACCACGTCAAATTATTGCTGGAACCGTTGAGCGAAAACGCCCAGCGTTGTGTGTTATTCGACGGCGCAGTTGCCGGTAATGTTAGCGAATAACTCACAGTACCCGTTGGAGCTGAAAGAGTGATAGTTTCCCCCGGGTTGGTAGAATTCTCCAACCTGATAGCATTAAACGTCTCCACGGACTCATCTTGGCCCATGGCAAACACACTGCAGAGAACCACGGTTGCACCCACAACCATGAACTTGTGCATATAACCTCCCGATCAATAAGGCGCAGAAAAGTCTCCCACGCGTTGAACGGGCAAATTATGACGTTATGTAGGTGCGATGTAGGCAGTAAAACTCCGTAAATTTTTAAATAATGCCACTTCGTGGCACGTGCCAAGTGCCAAACGCCACTGCGTGGCGAGTGACAGGTGCCAATCGCACCTTCGTGGCGAGTGCCGGGTGCCATGTGCCATTAATTGGAAGCTCTGGCAACTTGTACCCAAGCGGTTCCATTCCAGACAAGAATAATCGACTCCCCATCCTGGAGGTCAGTTGTATTGTCCCACACGGTATTCGTACCCTCGAAATAGATCGTCTTAGGACCTTTGTTTTGAATTACAAGAATCTGCCCCGGATTTATGCCGTCTTGAAGGTACACTCCGTACCGGTTTGGATTTACTGTAGGAGTATTGATCTGGATATAGGAGGCAGTTGTAGACGGAAGCGTTTCGCCAGTTCCCGCTATCGAGACCTCCTTATTACCGAGCGAAGTAAGCGCACCCGGACCAGAGAATGCAACTATCCATCGTTGGTCTGTGCCAGAGTACATCAGCTGATAGGCTGCTCCATCAAGCAGGAGCACATCGGCATCTGCGGCAGTATTGATGCGGTTCGCAGCAGTCGAAGTTGTTCCTTCGTGTTTAAGGCGAATGCTCTTTCCGGTTGCATTGTAGAGCACAACGATCTTCCCTGAATAACCTCCCTCCATTCCCGTCAGAATTGCGTCAGCGGTTAATGTTGTTCCAATTCTAATGAAACTGTGGTTGTTGTCATTACCGTCGAAATCCATGTTG
>JAGVJW010000174.1 GCA_020050895.1 bacterium
AGTCATGATGGATTCGCACAACACCGCCAACAAACTGCATCGTGCACCATTGGTATCCTTGGTTCGCAGTGCCAAAGGTTACTTGGCATTCCTGATTGTTGGCGTCGGAATGTTTCTCGTTCCACTTGCGTTGTATGGCTGTCCTGGTTGCAAGCAAGGGTATGATGCTGGCTCAGTGAATGCATCTGTTGGAGATGCATATTCGATGTCGGTAATATTTATGTTGGCTGTGCCGGCAACGCTGGTTACCGTGTTTACAATTGTTTTGGCGCGACGACTCAAGAACATTGAAAAGAAGTAATCGAATGTGGTGCTTCGTTGTCTACGTCAGTTGTTTTGAAGATATTTGCGCTTCATTTTTAAGGGTGGAGAATGTTCTCACGCCGATTTGACCTGGCTGTGAAATATGGAGTAGTTGCATTTGGAGGTGTGGCTGCAATTGTTTTTGCCATCGTGTATTTTGCTGTGAGGAATGATGTTGCCGATGTTGGGTACAGGCCACAACAGCCAGTTCCATTTTCACACAAGCTTCATACAGGCGATTTGCAAATCAATTGCCAGTATTGTCATGCAGGCGTTGAAATGTCGGCACATTCTCCGGTTCCATCAACACAGACATGCATGAACTGTCACACAGCCGTGAAACCCGATAGCCCACGTCTTGCGCGAGTGCGCGAGAGTATCGAAACGGGTCTTCCAATTGAATGGGTTCGCATCCATAAACTGCCTGACTATGCTCACTTCAATCATTCGCGGCACATCAGGGCGCAAATAGACTGCAAGTCCTGTCATGGTCCCATTGAGAGCATGGGAGTTGTTTCGCAGTACAAGCCCCTTTCCATGGGATGGTGTTTGGATTGCCACAGGAATCCGGAGGCCAGCATTGTTGGTGCTCGTCCAATCAGCGGCGTGTTTACCGGGAAGTTGCATGACGTAAATAATTTACTCGACAGCGCCTACATCTTTACGCCGATTGCTGCACAAATAGGGGAGTCGAAGCCGATTGTGAGTCCATCGTTTGGGATGGTTGAATCTCCACTCCCTGCGCATAAGGTAGATGGCATTCCGCACCCGAAAAAAGCCGGGCTGGGTCCGGAGAACTGTTCCACATGCCATTATTGATATCTGCGGTGGAAAGACTAACCAACAACGAAATTCCAAGCAAGGTCTGAATATGTCCGATCGTTCGCTCCACTCTGCAAACGCAGCGCCATGGAAAAGTCTTGAGTCTCTCAGCGGTGCGGTGGATTATAAAGAAAGTGAGTTTCCTGAAGAGGGTCCGATGGCGGAGAATGTTGTGAGCCGACGTGGGTTCATGACGATTATGTCGGCCTCGATGGCATTAACAGCTGCCGCTTGCCGCCGCCCGGAGCAGAGGTTGGTACCATCTGTGAAATCGCTTCAAACGGCAATTCCTGGCATGCCCCTTGAATATGCCAGCGTATACACAAAGTGCAATGTTGCATACGGTGCATTGGTCAAGACTCGCGAGGGCAGACCAATCAAGGTTAAAGGCAATGACCTTCATCCGATCAATACCGGAAGGACGTCGGCGGAGATGCAGGCATCGTTGTTGTCGTTGTACGACTCCGACAGACTGCGTCGGCCACGCGTTCGCAAGGGCGGCGGTGGCACATCGTACGACAATGCATTGCTTACCATTGCCGAAGGAATTGCTGAAGCTCATGCATCAGGAAAAAAAGCGGTATTTGTTGTGGGTGAGCATGCGTCGCCTTCCTATGCGGCTCTGATGCAGCATATCAGCGAAGCTATTCCGACTATCACTTTTGTTACAATGCCTTCGATTGCTGCTAATAATGCTGCAATTGCCAATCGCGCTGCAATTGGGATCGATGCTGAACTTGTGCCAGACCTATCGAAAGCCAAAGTAATTGTTTGCGTTGATGCCGATCCGTTAGGAGCCGACCCGCTGGCTTTGTACCACACAACAAAATGGTCGCAGAGACGCAAGCCAGTAAAAGCAAACAAAAGCATGTCGAAAATGATTGTCGCAGAGGCGCAGTATTCACTCACCGGCGGCAATTGTGACGAGCGAATAAAATTACATCCGTCGCAGGTCGAACCATTTCTTGCAGTTATTGAAAAGGAAATTGCAGGCTCGGCAGCTCTTGGTTCCGACGTAGCAGCATTGGCATCAGCCGAAGTTTCTAAACATGCTATGGAGACTGCATCGGCTTTGAAAGGTGCAGTTGGTGAGTCGTATGTGATGGCTGGACGGCATTTATCTCCTCGCGCACATGCAATAGCCTTAAACATCAACAATTCTCTTGGAAACGTTGGTGCCGGGTCCGTTGTTGATCCAAGTATGCAGATTCCGTTCAGCGGCGATAAGTCGGTTGCGATTAGCGCCCTGACCGCCGATCTGATGGCAGACAACGTGCACATGCTTGCCTTCTGCGATGCCAACCCGGAGTATAATGCCGACAGGGCATTCAGAACGGCGATGATGAAAGCGCCTTTCCGAGTTGCTATAAATCTTTACGAAGATGAAACTGCTGAGGTTTGCAACGTCAGTATTCCTGGTACACATTGGCTGGAATCGTGGGGAGATGCAGTTGCCTTCGACGGAACATTAAGCATGCAACAGCCGATGATTGCACCCATGAATGATGGTGTGGCTTCGGTGCAGGACTCATTGATGCGCATTGCATTGAAGGTAGGTGAACGCGTGAGCATTGGAACGCTTCCCTTTACGGCAGAGCAGAAGTATGCCGACTTTGTAAAGAATCGATGGTATACTATGATGTCGGCATCAGTTTCAAATACTGATGCTGCATGGCGCAAGACACTTCAGGACGGCATTTTGATAATGCCACACATGCCTGCAGCTTCACTGACGTTTAACGGAGCAGCGGCTGCCCAACTTTCTACCGGACAGTACACTTCGGGTCGGGTAGTGGCAATCGCACCTTCGCTGAGTTTTTATGATGGGCAGTACTCTAACAATTCCTGGCTTCAGGAATTGCCCGATGCGGTAACAAAGATTGTATGGGATAATGCTGCGCTCATGAGCCCTGCCACTGCCATTGCAATTGGTGCTGCCAAGAACGACGATCCAAAGGAACTGGCGCTTGCAAGTCAGAACGTTGTTACAGTTTCTACAGAACATGGATCTGTTAATCTGCCAGTATGGGTTCAGGTTGGTATGGCAGACGATGTTGTTGCCATAAGCCTCGGCTACGGACGCACTGCCGGCGGAGCCGTATCAATGAACGTTGGTGCGAACGGGTTCGCGCTGGCTTCCGGGACCAATACTACGCAGTACATGCCCCTTAAAAATATTTCGCTTGTTGCCGGCACAAAGTACCGCGTTGCAACAACACAAAATCATCATACACTTGATGATGGAAGGGGCGAACGGCCTGTAGCAAAGTGGGTTTCATTTCATGATGTTCAAACCGGACATCTAGAATCTCTCGAAGAAGAATTTCCGAACACTGGCAAGGACGGCAAATTCCTGATACCAATCTCGATTGTTCCTGATTATGAATACAAGGGACATCGGTGGGGAATGGTTATCGATATGAGTGCATGCACGGGATGTTCTTCGTGTATTATCGCATGCCAATCCGAGAATAACATACCTGTAGTGGGGAAGGATCAGGTGTTGATTGGCAGGGAGATGCATTGGATTCGACTCGACAGGTACTACGTTGGCGACATGAGCAATCCGATTTCTTTGAACGAGCCGATGCTGTGCCAGCATTGTGAGAATGCACCATGCGAAAATGTATGCCCTGTTGCTGCAACTACGCATTCACCCGAAGGGTTGAATGAAATGACGTACAATCGGTGCGTTGGAACGCGCTATTGTCTCAATAACTGTCCGTACAAAGTTCGCCGATTCAACTTCCTCAACTTTCATGATACGGAAAAGTCGCCTCTTGATCTGGTGTTTAATCCCAACGTCACCAACAGAATGCGTGGCGTAATGGAGAAGTGCACTTTTTGTGTGCAGCGATTGCACGAGGCCAAGTGGCATGCAAGAGATGCAGGTCGTGAGAGAATCACCGACGGTGAAGCTGTTGTGGCGTGTCAGGAAGCATGTCCAGCCGGCGCAATCATCTTTGGTGATACCAATGATGCTTCGAGCCGCGTGGCACAGTTACGTAACGAAGACCGTGGGTTCAAGGTGTTGTCTGAATTAAACGTGCGTCCACAAATCACGTATCTCGCTAAAGTGCGAAACTCATAAAAGGAAAAACGTCGAGATGTCAAACATGACTGTCGATCACGAACAACAGATTCGCACAAACGGCCACAGTTACGAAGAGCCTGTGCGTGAGATCCTGGTGATGGGGCACCCAACACTTCATGACGTTACATCGCGAATTGCAAGCATTGTAGAATCGAAGCTATCGATAAAGTATTTGCTAACGCTCAGCGTTACGCTTTCGATGCTTGGTCTTGGTGTTGCGGCACTTGGGTATACAATTATGACAGGAATTGGTGTTTGGGGTCTCAACAATCCTGTGGGATGGGGTTGGGACATCACCAACTTCGTGTTTTGGATCGGTATTGGACATGCAGGGACGTTGATCTCTGCCATTCTTTACCTGTTCCGTCAGCGCTGGCGTACTGCAATCAACAGATCAGCAGAAGCGATGACGTTGTTTGCCGTTGCCTGCGCAATGTCGATGGTCTTGGGTCACACAGGTCGGCAGTGGCTGTTCTATTGGCTTCTTCCGTTTCCCAATCAAATGCAGATGTGGGTGAATTTCCGTTCTCCATTGATGTGGGACGTGTTTGCAGTAAACACGTACGGCACAGTGTCGCTGCTCTTTTGGTTTGTTGGACTCGTACCCGACCTGGCAACATTGCGCAATTACGTCAGAAATTCATTCGCGCGAAAAATCTACAGCTTTTTCTCTCTCGGTTGGACTGGTTCGCATCGGCACTGGCATCACTACGAAATCGCTTACATGATCCTTGCCGGTATCTCCACGCCACTGGTGTTATCGGTACACAGCGTGGTTTCCATGGACTTTACTGTAGGCATTCTTCCCGGGTGGCACACTACCATCTTTCCGCCATACTTCGTTGCAGGCGCCATATTCTCCGGTTTTGCAATGGTGATGACGCTGCTCATTATTGCACGCGAAGTGCTCGACTTAAAGCAGTTCATCACGCTTAAGCATCTCGACAACATGAATAGAATCATGCTTGCAACTGGGATGATGGTGGGATACGCGTATGCCATGGAATTTTTCATCGCATGGTACTCTGCCAATCCGTGGGAGATGTGGATTTTTCAAAACCGAGCCTTCGGTGATTATGCATGGGCATACTGGACCATGATTTCGTGCAATGTTATTGCTCCGCAAATATTCTGGTTCAGAAAATTCCGTCGAAACATTCCCCTCATGTTCGTCATATCGATATTTATAAACATCGGTATGTGGTTTGAGCGGTTTACGATTATTGCAACATCGTTGCATCACGACTTCCTGCCTTCATCGTGGGGCTATTACACGCCAACGTGGGTGGAAGTCTCCATTTTTATCGGAACATTTGGTTTGTTTCTCTCTGCATTTCTGCTATTTGCAAAGTTTGTACCTGTTATTGCCATTGCAGAAGTGAAAGCAATTCTTCCCGGTTCACAGCCAAGCCATAAGCATGAACACGGGCACGCCCATGCCGAAGTGACTGGACACTGAAAGGACGCTTGATAATGAGTAAGACATCTGTTGGCGCAATTGGAGAATTCACCGACGTAAATATTTTGATTAAAGCGGCCGAAACCATTCGCGATGCCGGTTATCGTCGGTGGGATGTTATCACACCCTACCCCGTACATGGTCTGGATTCCGCAATGGGAATAAAACGTTCCATTATTTCTTACATCGCATTCGCCGGAATGTTAGGGGGCTTAACCACTGCGTTGGGTTTGCAGTGGTGGACAGGTGCTTGGGATTACAAACTCAATATTGGCGGCAAGGGATTCTTTAATTGGCAGTTTAGCATGCCGATTGATTTTGAACTCACCGTCCTTGGTACTGCAATCTTTACCACTCTGGGCTTGTTTGCATTGTGCCGCCTGCCCACCTGGTACAACCGGTATCAGGACGACGAGAGTTTTAAGAAGTCAACCGACGACACGTTTGTTATCACCATCGATGCCAACGACGACCGCTACTCGCAAGACTCTGCGCAGGATCTGCTCCGTAGAATTGGAGCTGCAAACGTTCACATCGTATTTCCGACCATCGAGTGAGATTCAATACCACAGAATGCAATGAACGCACCACGTAAAATCCCAATTCTTGTTCTTGTGCTTGTCGGCGCAATAGGAATATTTACAACGCTCGTGCTTGCCGGACGGATTACATGGTTTGCAGATGAACCACCAATGGAATATCTGCCGAACATGGATCACCAGTTCAAGGCGATTCCGCAGTCGGGCAACTCCTATTTTGCCGATAGGAAGAGTCTCAGAGATCCGGTCGAAGGAACAGTAGCCCGCGGTGTTGAGGTGTACTTGCTGGGTCAGGGCGACATTGATTCGGCCGAAGTCCACAACGTCGATCCCAAGCTTGAACAGTCAACATTTTTATTATCGCGCGGACAAAACAGATTTAATGTTTTTTGTGCGGCCTGCCATAACTACGATGCTAAAAGCAATTCAAAACTTGTTCAGCGAGGTTCTTGGATTGGCATTCCGAATCTTACGAGAGAGCAAACACGTGCTCTTTCAAATGCTCGGATTTTCCATATCATTAGTTCGGGACAAAACCTGATGCCGAGTTATGCTGATAAAATTCAGCCCATTGACCGTTGGGCTGTTATTTACTACCTGAGAACACTTCAGGCACGAGCCGTCGAGAGTCAATAAAACAGGAAGCGATTTCATGACACATGTCAACATTGGTTCTACACCGTTCGTTGCAACACTGAGGAAGTCAGGCATTGGGTTAATGATAGCCGGAGTGCTTGGTCTGTTTGCAGTGTACATTACTGGCGGCGAGCACGGACAGCAGAGATTTATCGCAGACTATCTCGTTGGCTTTTGGTATTTCACCGGAATCAGCGTCACAATGCTGTTCTTTGTTGCCTTGCAATATCTCACTCGTGCTGGTTGGAGTGCGTCGATCCGACGTATTGCTGAAAACCTCTCCGGCATGATTCCATTTGTTGCCGTCTTCCTGATTCCCATTGTTGTAAACATGATGGGACACAATTCTATTTACGAATGGACACATCCTGAAGCCGCCGAGGATAAAATTTTATCCTACAAGGCCCCCTACCTCAACATGCCCTTCTTTCTAATTCGGATGGGACTGTATTGCTTGTTGTGGTTTGGAATGTTGTGGCATCTTGTGGGCAATTCGGTTAAACAGGATACTAGCGCAACGGACATAACACCAACACGACGTAACTGGAAGAGGGCAGCGCCGTGGGTACTCGTGTATGCTATGTCGATCACTTTCGCATCGTTCGACCTGATGATGTCGCTTGAACCCCA
>JAGVJW010000289.1 GCA_020050895.1 bacterium
AGCTACTTCGGCATTTCCGTCAATCTTACCGTTTCGCTCAAGCGAGTTTCGTTTCAACAATCTGTTGAATCGCTCTACATCATACGCAGGTGGAGTGTTTGATGCAGTCTTGATGGAATCAGTCAGTTCAGATTGGGATACGGTACATACAAAGGCAACGCTCTGCGACGATAAAAACGAGATGCTGCGGTCGTATACGCTGCGTACCGGCGCAGTTGAAATTTTTACAACCAGCCTCAAACCATCACTGAGCGGACTCCAGGCGAATCGCAGCTGTCTGGCAATCAGCTCCGCTGTTGGATCCATATTCGGTGGAGGCGTAACAAGCAGCCATTTGCTGTTTTCGTTGTTGTCCCGATTGAATATTAGTTCGTAACTATCTTTAAGATCGATATTCCGATCTATGCTGAAGATTTCGCTTTCAAAAAAAATAGGTACTGAAGGGCTTACACTATCAACGGAAACAACAATAACATCTGCCTCTAATGCAATACTGCAGAGCATTAGCACTAAAGTGCCTACAACGGCTATTCTACGTACGGACATGCTGCCAAGGCTCCGCTTTTTTTCAGTTCAAGCTGAGGCGTGAATGTTGCACAGTCGGGCCGGGCAATTGGACATCGCGTTCGGAACCCGCAGCCAGATGGCTTTGAAAGGGGCGTGGGAATATCGCCTGTAAGCACAATGCGCTGACGTCCAATCTTCGCCGGATCTGGCTCCGGCACAGCAGAGATCAACGCACGTGTATATGGGTGCGTGGGCGCGAAATACACTTCGTCGGCCTTTCCCAGCTCAACGATATTGCCGAGATACATCACCGCTATGCGATGCGAGATGTGATAGACAACAGACAGGTCGTGGGCAATGAACAAGTACGACATTCCAAATTCAGTCCTCAAATCGTCCATGAGGTTAATAACCTGAGCCTGAACGGAAACATCGAGAGCTGATACCGGCTCGTCGCAAATGATAAGCTCTGGGTTTGTTGCCAGGGCTCGGGCAATACCGATTCGCTGACGTTGTCCGCCAGAAAACTCATGCGGGAACCGCAAGGAATATTCAGACTGCAGTCCCACTTTTTCCAGCAGCCAGGATACTCTGTCGTCTACTTCTGCCCGCTTCATCTGTGGTTTATGGATAGACAGAGGCTCGGCAACAATCTGTTTAACCGTCATACGCTGATTGAGCGATGAGTAGGGATCCTGGAAGATCATCTGCACATGCTGTCGGTATTTCAGCATCTGTCGCTTCGACAAATGTATCAGATTCGTTTCGTTTCCTTTTTTATCTATATAGTTAACTTCTCCACTGAGTGATACATCGGGTGAACTATGCGTTAGCACGTTGATGAGAGCGCGTCCTACCGTTGTCTTTCCGCATCCGGATTCACCCACCAACCCCAGCGTCTCCCCACGTTCTATGCCGAAGGAAATTCCATCCACTGCTCTCACTTCTGCCACTTTGCGCTGAAATACACCGCCGTGCATGGCAAAGTGAACATGAAGATCGCGTACGTCGAGCAACCGGGTACTCATTGAATGCCCCTTTCCCGCATCACCACATGACATCGAGCCATGTGCCCTGGTTCGATTTCTACCAGAGGCGGCTCGATGGTTTCGCAAACGTCGATTTTCACTTGACAGCGCGTGCAGAACTTGCACCCAACAGGAAGATTCATGATGCCGGGAACATTGCCGGGTATCGTTTTCAATTTCTCATGTTTTTTACCCTCGACTGCCGGACGTGGAATCGAATCCATCAAACCGATGGTATATGGGTGGAGGGGGCGAGCAAACAAGGCATCGACGTTTGCTACTTCCTGGATTTTTCCGCCGTACATGACGATGACTCGATGACATGTTTCAGCTACAACTGCAAGGTCGTGAGTGATGAGCACAATCGATGCTTCCTTGCGGTGTTTTTGCATCTCAAGCATTAATTCCAGGATTTGCGCTTGTATTGTTACGTCGAGCGCCGTAGTGGGCTCGTCTGCAATGAGTACGGCAGGATTGCAGGCGAGTGCAATGGCAATCATTACTCTCTGCCGCATTCCTCCCGAGAACTGATGAGGATAGTCATTGAAGCGTTGTTCAGCGTCAGGAATACCGACAGCATTCAGCAAGTCGATGGCTCGCGTTCGTGCTTCTTCCGGAGAGCATTTATCATGTGTCTGAATTACTTCTGATATCTGCATACCAATGCGAAACACAGGGTTCAGACTCGTCATCGGCTCCTGAAAGATCATGGCAATCTCCTTGCCTCTGATCTCATACATCTGATCGTAAGAAAGTTTAACGATATCCCTGTTCTTGTATAGAATCTCACCGCCCATAATCCTGCCGGGCGGGTCGGGGATAAGCTTCATCAGTGACAAGGCTGTTACTGACTTTCCCGAACCGGACTCACCGACGATTCCCAGGACTTCGCCGCTATAGATGTCGAAGGTTACATCGTCGACAGCCTTTGCCCACGTACCCTCGATGTTGAAGTACGTCCGCAGGTGTTTGATTTCAACGAGTTTCTCTGGTGTCATCGCAGCCGGGAAAAAGTCTTTGGATCAAATGCTTCACGAACCGCTTCGCCAACAAAGACCGTGAGTGATAGAGTAAAAAACATGGCACTCATGGGCGACATAACGAGCCACCATTTATTCTGATTGATGTACTGCACTCCCAATCCAAACATCTCACCCCAGCTTGGTGTTCCAGGGGGCAGGCCGAAGCCAAGGTAATCCAGACTCACCAGAGCTGTAATACCCGATACAATTGAAAATGGAAAAAATGTTATAATCGGTACTAAAGAATTGGGCAGGATGTGTCGAACAATGATTTTCCAGGTAGGAACTCCAATCGACACAGCTGCAGCCACATAATCCCGTGTTCGTTCGCGCAAAAATTCAGCCCGGATGTACAACGCAATGCTTATCCAGCTTACCAGGAGAAGCAGACCAAGAAGCAGGAAAAAATTTGGAGATACAAGACTTACCACGATGATGATAATAAACAATACAGGAAGTGTAAACCAGATCTCAACAACTCGCTGAAGAATGAGGTCGAACTTCCCTCCGAAATAACCGGAAATGGCACCGATGGGTACACCAATGCAGTATTCAAGAATTGCCAGCAGCAACGCGAACGACAGAGACACATTTAAGCCATAGGCCATGCGTGCAAACACGTCCCTTCCCCTGTCGTCGGTGCCCAGCAACCGCGCAGCGGTATGTTTCCCCGGAGTAAGCGGCGGCAAAAACTTTTCGTTACCCTCGATGGAAATATCTTCCTGTGGACTAAAAGGATAGAGTGGCATGATCACATAATTCCCATTGTCCGCCTTTTCAAATTCCTCGCTCAGGTACCGGTAGTTCACCTCACCACCAGCACTCTTCAATCCGAAGTCTTCGTACCCATGGTACGATGCGAAACCAACAAGATCTGCAAAGGCCGGAAACATTGTAGTACCGTTGTACTGAACAACAAGCGCCTTATTTGACACTAGCAACGGAAGAAGGAATGAAAGCAAATAGATGATAACAAGCGCAACAAATGAATAATATCCGCGCTTAAGGGATTTGAACTTCCTCCACCGACGGCTCAGCAACGACTGTGATTTTTTTCCGGGAGATACCGATTGTTTACCTGCCTTCATTTGAATTTTATCCTCGGATCCACCATTGCCAAAATAAAATCACTTAACAGCGTGCCGATGAGAATAATAGCAACGTTGATAACGGTAAATGAGAACACGATTGGGTAATCTCGTTGCAGTATTGCGCTGAACGAAAGCTTGCCTAATCCTTCTATGCTAAAAACAATTTCTATGAGGTATGAAGATGCCAGAAAAACGGAAATGAGGAAACCAAGACGCGAAGCAATGGGAATGATGGAATTCCTCATGGCATGAACCCAGATAACACGCCTTTCATTAAGACCTTTTGCAAAAGCCGTCCGTACGTAGTCCTGACTCATGTTTTCCAACAACGAGTTTTTCATCAGCATCGTTAGCGAAGCAAAACCGGCTGTTGTGTATGCAATTGTGGGGAGGATAAAATGATATGCCCTATCCAGAATCTTGCTTCCGATTTCTAACTGATCGTAATCTGTTGATTGAAACCCTCGTAATGGCAGAAGGTCGAGTCCGCTCTGTGTCGAAAATATTACAAGTAGTACGGCACCCAGTGCCCATCCCGGTACCGAGTATCCCATAAACACGATGGCAGACGAAATCACATCGAATTTGCTTCCATGATTTAACGCCTTTTGTATGCCGAGGTATACGCAAATCAGATACGTGAGAATAACAGAAATAACTCCGAACTGCATTGAAATCGGTAATCGCTCCATTACCAGTTTCATCACTGGCTCCTGGTACCGGTTCGAAATACCAAAGTATCCTGTTAGAATTCCTGCATATTCCGTTCTGTATGCTCGCAGAATGTAATTAACACTGTCAACTTTTTGATATTCAACATTCCAATCATCTAATATCTTGGATTTATCGGAGGCGTCTCGCACAACATATTTGTCATCCTCCTTGTTAACGATTATCTGAAGTCCAGCGCCTGCCTTACGTGGCTTTCCCAGCACAACAGGTACATCGAATTTGTCCATTGGACGCTGGTATACTCCGAGCCAAATCAGATATCTCTGCCATATCGGCTTGTCGAATTGGTAATAGCGCTGCAGCTCTGCCATCGCCTGCGGCGGGATGATGGCATCAGATCCTTCTCGTGCGCCACCCCTTTCACCACTCTGTGCAGCTTGCTTGAGTTGCTGAATTTGTTGTTCCAGAGGGCCACCGGGAGCAAGCTGAACAATAAAAAAGACAATGATTGTACAGCCAATGAATGTTGGTATGGCTAACAGAATGCGTCGAATGAAATACTGAAGCATGTTTGTTTAAAACTTATGCTCCTTCCAATACCGCTTATCCATGATCTTCCCATCACCGGAAAGAGCGGTTCCATCCTTCCTTGCTTTTTCGAGTGTTGCAGCTTTTTCTGCGTCGTACCACCATAACGACATAATTGCAAGGTCGTGATCGCCAGCTTGTGTTGTTCGTGCCAATACGTACTCTGGCATTCCGAACTTATCCCAATACCCGAGTTTGATTCCTTTCGTATTCCAAGCAAGGACTGCGATGACGGTGTTCGCCAGTATTCCATCAATTTCTTTAACAATAGCAATTCGCTCAGCCTGTGTGAAGGCTAAATCGTATCGGTTCAATAAAGCATCTATCTGCTTGTCGGCAAAACCGGTGATGTTGTTGTTGTCGTTTTGTGAAGCCAGGCGCGATGCATACGAAGATTCGGGATTGGGGAACGTAAGCCCGCCATAATTCACCCACGTAAGAGAAAACTCTCGCTCGGCAACTCTCTTTACGATTGCATTGCCATCCTCGAATTTCAGTTTGAGATCGATACCCGCTCTTCGAAGTGTTTGCTGATACAGTGTGACAAATTTTTCTATCGGTTTTTGAATACTCATTTCAAGCATGAATGGCTTGCCATTCTTCACCAATATCCCGTCGGAATTTCTCTCCTTCCAACCCGCCTGTTCAAGAAGTTCTTTTGCTTTTTGAGGATCGTAGGTGTATCGCACGTTGTTTTCGTTTTCATACAGACCTCCTGCATAAAACGAGTTGAACGGTTCATATTCGCCGTACAATAGCTGGTCTATGATAGACTGCCGGTCGAACAGATAGTAGAATGCCTTTCTTATCCTGACGTCGTTGAATGGAGGCTTACGCATGTTGAGATAAATACCGGCTGCACCTGCTGCACCGTCTGTTTTCACGCGAATCTTTCTTATCCAGTTCTTTTGAAAAGGCTGTTCCTTAGTGTCACTAACCCAATTCTCTATAGAAATGCTGGTATAGTAAAACAAATCGGCTTCGCCTCTTCGGAAAGTTTCATATTCGACAGTGGGATTGTCTGCAATTGCAATGAATTTGATCTTATCGAAATTTCCGCTGTATTTCTCTGTTGGATAGTCCTTACGCCAGTAATCATCCCGCCGTGTGAACATGTAGCTTTCC
>JAGVJW010000060.1 GCA_020050895.1 bacterium
ATCGCGTACTCGAACTGTAACGGCAAACGATGTGCGCTATAGTATCGAGCGGATTTGCGATGCCAGGACGAAATCGACCGGACTTTGGGCGTTTCGTACGCGTATCGCTGGTGCCGATGAGTTCCATCAAAACACACGCAAGGGTATCAGCGGTCATATTCGAGGAATCACTGTTGATGATGATTCCACTATTAGGATACGGCTGACAAAACCTTTTGCTCCCTTTCTGGCTGTTCTCTCTATGCCATACGGTTCGATCATTCCAGTGGAAGCGATCCAAACGTATGAAGCCGACTTCGGACGACATCCCGTGGGTACGGGCCCGTTCGCCTTCGGATACTGGAAGCCGGATGTTGAGCTTCGTTTGTCCCGAAATCCTCGGTATTGGAAAACGGATGATAATGGTCGTTCTCTTCCTTATTTAAAGGAAATTAGAATCACCTTTCTCCGCGATTCCAAAAACGAATTCCTTGAATTTACCCGCAAACGGTATGATATGGTGGCGTCGCTCGACGTAACCTTATCATCTGCCGTTTTCAACCCCAATGGTACACTAAAAGCCCCCTACGATAAATTTATTTCGTATCGGGCAGCGGCACACTCAGTTGAGTATTACGGCATTCTTATGTCGGGAACTTCGCAGGCAGTGCTCGCTAAAGACAAGCGGATACGTCAGGCACTTAATTATGCCATCGATCGGCATCGGATTGTAGCCTATATCCTCGATGGCAGAGGCATTCCAGCAACACACGGTGTGCTTCCGCCAACCCTTCCCGGTTTTTCGGAGTTAGTGCAAGGCTATCGGTACGACTCCGATGAGGCTCGGCGTTTGCTGGCGCAGGCTGGCTACCCGAATGGGAAGGGGCTTCCAACACTGATTTTGCAAATGGGGAATAGTCCGCGCACGGCAAGTGTTGCCGAAGCCGTGCAACAGCAGTGGCGAGAGGTGGGCGTAAATGTTGAACTCCGCCAGGTTGATTTTCCCCAACACCTTGCAATGGTTCGAGCCGGAGAACTGCCGATGTGGAGAACTTCGTGGATCGGCGATTATCCGGATCCCGAGAACTTCCTTGCATTGTTTATAACAGAAAATGTTTCGCCTCGGGGTCCGAACACCACACGGATCAGTAGGGCAGACCTCGACTCTCTGTACGATAAGGCGCTGGATCCGCGCCTTCCATTTGCCGATAGAGCTTCCTTGTACAATGCGATGGAGCGCATCATACTCGACGAAGCTCCGTGGATTTTCCTCTACCACGATGTATACGTCAGACTCGTTCAGCCAAATGTAAAAGGATTTACTATCGATGGATCGGGGAGACTAGTGCTGGAACGGGTTTGGAAAGAGTGAAATCTTCAAATCCAGAAATCAGGAAATCCAGAAAACAGGAAATCCAGAAGTCAGGAAATCCAGAAATACAGAAGCACCATAACATCCATCGAAACTCAGCACAGACACTCAGCACAGAAACTCAGCACAATCACTCAGCATAACCACTCAACACAAGCACTCAACACAAGCACTCAACACAAGCACTTAGCACAATCACTCAACACATTTTGAAAGGTTTGTATTGATTACTTCCTCAATTCTGCGAGTGATCGGCGCAGCTCTGATTTTCTTTTTCGCACTCTCGACGTTCACGCCTACCGATGCCAACGGCGCTGTAAGCAAGAACACAGTGAGCAAGACACACACAGTAAAAAGTGGTGTCAAGAAAAAGAACAGACGGCACCGACGCTCCCGAAACACGCAGGCATCCCGAGCACAGGGTAAACTGCAGGCATTGACCTTGGTGAGAACACAAAGTCAGGACCTATGTAAACTGACGGGACTTGAATATGTGAATACCTCCGAAGCGCTAGCTGAGACGCGTCAGCAAATCGAATCGGACGGAGAAGAAGGCACTGCCATAGACCAAGGTACGGCTGCCTTCCACAGCGATGATGAAGGTGAAGACCTGGCTGAACTCGAAGCTGAAGACGATGTATCCATTGATATCGAGACGTTCCGGTCTTTATGGTTGAGCTATGTAGATGGTGAAGAAGACAAGACTACCGATGCAGGGATTGATTACCAGGCAATTGTAGACGTCGTCATGGATTGGCTGGGAACTCGATATCACTTTGGAGGCACAACGCGCAATGGCATCGACTGCTCAGCATTTACCGGAATGGTGTTCAGGACGGCAGGCAACATCGAATTACCGCGAACAGCAACGGGGCAAAGCGGTGTGGGCACACGCATCCGAAACCGGGAAGACCTCAAATTTGGCGACCTGATCTTCTTTCATACACGTAGGCATGCGCGTGTGTCGCACGTTGGTATCTACCTTGGCGACAACTTGTTTGCCCACAGCTCAAGCCGTTATGGCGTTACGATCTCATCGCTCGAGAGCACGTATTATAGCAAGCGGTTCATTGGCGCCAGTAGAATCGACGAATCAGTTCTTGCTTCGAGCGTATCGTCTGGAATCACGTCAGTCGACTAACTAAAACGTTTTGTTGCATCTCGTCCCTCCGACGAATCTACATCCACGCCTACACGTTACCGAGCATTCTTTCCTGCATGCTCATCGCACCACCTTAATCTGCTGTGGCGCGAAATAATTTCATAATATTATTGAATAACAGATGTAGTTGCAGGGGCGGGAACCACTCCTACTCGTAGAGGTGCGTGTTTCAACCTATTGTGCTTGCCGATGTGGAATGCATTCCAATAGATATTGTGGTGGGTGGCCATCTTCCGTTTCAATATGCTCGGATAATTTGCAACACTTAATAACATGAAATATGAACATAGAATATCAGTCAGATTTGTATATATTTAGTTGTCGTCTGAATAAAAGGCACTGCCCAAAAGCTAGTTGAAAATTAAAACGAGGTCCGAGCTACGTTGTAGATTAATGGTATCTAAATCAAATAATCATCAACAAGCAGGAACC
>JAGVJW010000123.1 GCA_020050895.1 bacterium
CACTGTGTTTTGTTGTTACAGGATCCTGAAAAATTGGGACAGATGCCTTGACCGCCGTAGTGTCGGCAATCAGTAACGCAGATGGTTGCACCATCAGTGCAAGCAAACAAAAGCATACAACAATGTTATGCACGGGCAAATTTCCTGATAAGAATTAAATCAATTTATTAGAGTTCAAACAACGATGCCAGGAGGTTGCGGACGTATGCTCTCAACGAAGGGTGAAACGTCATCGAACAGCCCAACAGTTGTTTCAGAGTTGATATATCTGGTCACAGCTTCCAAACTGTTTGTTTCGCGGAAGACTTTCAGTTGTCTGTCTGCGCCGCTTCCGTTTTCGAGGATGGTATTAATATACTCGACTTCACGACGCGATCCGAGGTCATCCACTACATCGTCAACAAAATGAAGAAGTTCACGAATTAGATCTCGCGCCGGCAATTCGCGCTGTCTTCCCCAGTCAATCAACTTGCCATCGAGACCGTACCTGACGGCACGCCACTTGTTTTCCATAAGGAGTGATCTGCGGTAATGTCTGAACGATAAATTTCTTTCATAAAGGGAATAGAGCTTGGCAGCCACGGCCTGACATAATGCCGCAATTGCAATGGTTTCTTCAATGCGCATCGGCAGATCGCAGATTCGTATTTCAAGTGTTGGAAAGAACGGATGCGGCCTGATGTCCCACCAAATCTTCTTGGCATCGTCAATCGATCCGGTTTTGATAAGAAGATTAACGTAATTCTCATATTCATCCCAATCAGAGAATAAGTCTGGTAGTGAGGTTCGAGGGAATCGTTCGAAAATCTTTGAGCGGAAGCTTTTCAGACCAGTATCGACACCTTCCCAAAAGGGAGAATTCGTACTTATTGCCAGGATATGCGGGAGGAAATAGCGCATTTCATTCATCAGCTGAATTTGAACCTCTCGGTTTTCAATGCCAACGTGGATGTGCATTCCAAAGATCAGCAGCGAGCGGGCAAGCAGTTGCATGTCTTCCACGATAACATGGTAACGATCATCGGGATATATTTCCTGTTCCTGCCAGCGGGCGAATGGATGAGCACTCGCAGCTCCTATTAACAATCCGTTTTGCCGGGCTAAATGATTGACAATCGACCGGATTTTTGTAAGCTCGAATCTCGCTTCCAGCACATTCTTACAGACACCCGTCCCGATTTCCAGCATCGAGCCGTGCATTTCAGGTTTGATGTGTTCATGTAGAAGCACACGTCCCTTTGAGATTAATTCAAGCTTAACGTGCGATCGAAGATCGAATGATTGCGGGTCGAGTACCATGTACTCTTCCTCTATTCCCAGCGTGAATGTTGGGCGCTCATAGGGGTTGCCCGAATTAAACATTATTCCAGCATCTTCTGAAGGCATGGCGCATTGGAAAAAATGTGATGAATTCCAATTCGTAAGTTATGCAACCTACGCGTTTATGGTTCGTCGTAGTTTCGCTTATGCCCGAACTTAGCATTGAAAGCAATGGTCGCATCGAAAACACGGCCGTTTACTATAATGGCGAGCAACTCCGCGGAATTAAGGAACTGCTGCTGAATATCGATGAAAACGGAACCTTCGACACAATTCTTTCCTACACTGGCGAAAACGGCAGGCTATTCACTAAGAATGTGATGAAAGATATGCTCGAAGGGTTGCAGACACGAGAGCCTTCGTTTTCAGAGGAGGAAGCTCGGTCGATGCGGTTGCTTACTATTTCAGGCGAAGGTGACGTTGAATCAACGATTGTCTCAATTGATGGCAATGAGCAATTTGGGATTGTGAGCCTGTATCTGCACATAGTAGCTCCTCCAGAATCAACGATCAAGGCAGAAATTACCTATCGTGAAAATGACGGCACAATGACTACAGAAGGAATATTCTAATGAAACTGGTGCAAAAACTATCAGTTATTTCTATGTTGGCTGCAGTACTAGTATTGGTTGCGCCAACCGATGTGTTAGCACAGCGCAGAGGCGGCGGAAGCTTTGGAGGAAGTCGGTCGTTCGGTCGTTCGTATTCGACTCCGAGCTCAGGACGTTCATTCGGCGGATCGCGACAGCCATACTCGTCACGCCAATCTCAACCATATGGATCCAGGCCATCAACAAGACCTGGTGCCAGCCCCTTCTATGGATCATCACGAAATACATTCGGGGGCACAAGATTGAATTCGTCTGCCGACTATACCTCGCGGTATGGCATACCCCGAAAAAGTGAGCAGCAACGTATGGCAACACCAAATGGTACTGCCAACTATACGGTTAATCGCTATGGCGGTATTTCCGACGGCTTCATGATGGGATACGTGATGGGTTCGATCCCATGGTACTACAGCATGCCCTTCCATCCGGCATATTACTATTCAAGACCCTACACAACTGTTAACCCCGATGGTACCACAAGTGTGTACCCAGGTACGTTCCAGTGGGGAACGGTTTTCTTTATGCTCATCCTGGTTGGAGGAGGCGGTTACATTCTGTATGTATGGCTTCGCGGTAAACGACGAAGGGCTCTTGCCGGTGGACTTGATATGAGCCGGTCGTCATTTGATAATATGTAGCGGATAAGCTGCACGTTTATCTCTGCTGGTCACCACTAACAGATAGGTTCCCGATGGTTTGTCTGCAACTGAGATGGTAAGGGGCAATCCACCCTTGATGTCCCACTCATTCATCAGACGTCCGGTTAGGTCTGAAATTCCCAGTGTACCGTCGGCTTCACTGATAACGGTAACTGCATCGAAAGCCGGGTTAGGCGAAATTGAGATATTGAACTCATTTAATTCATCAACCGACGTAGCGAATTGAACACGTGCTATTAGCTTCGTCGACGTTACTGGCGGTGTTGAATTCGAATAAATTTTAAGTGTTGCACTATAAGTTCCCGTATCGGTTCCATAAACACGCACTGCAATTTGATCTGTAGTTCCGGCTTCAACTACATCGTCGAGCGCAATAGCTATTCTGAAAGCGTCTGCAGGAGTACCTGCATCGGAAGTAATTACAACTGAGTCGACATTTACATCGGATTCACCACTACTTTCAACCACAACAAAGCGCTGCCGATTCTGGCCAACACCTATCGAGCCAAAGTCTACAGTGTCCGTCCTCACGCCGAGAATCCTTGAACCGAACGGGTTGTTGTATTTATACTCGAGCGTCGATATCAACATGCCGGCCATAAACAGCATAGTCCCACCATCCGATACAGCAACACCAGCTGCAACAGTCTGTGGTGGTTTGGAGAGAATCACCTGCCAGCTTGCGCCATTATCGCCGCTGCCGAACACCTGTCCTTCCTGGCCAACGAGAAGGTGATGGCCTCCCGGACTGGCAACGAATGCAGCATTGAAACCAAGCGTCGCGGGATCAAGAACATTCTGCACCCACGTGCGACCTCCGTCTTGCGACGAAGCAATTTTAAATGGCGCAGTTGGAGACGCTGAAGTTTTATATAAAAGGATACCATTCAATGCGTCTCGGAATGCCAAAGACACAATCACAGCACCAGAAGCATTGAGCATCCCACTGCTCCACGTAGCTCCAGCATTCGCTGTATAGAGTATCCTGTTGCTTGAAGTTGCAAACCACATTGAGTTGCCAACATTGAAGACTGTTCCTGGTAAGACCGTTTCCCCACTACCGCTCACTATTGGAGCGTTCGGCAGTGCTGTCCACGTTGACCCTCCGTCAGTAGTTTTTACAATCCCAATCCTGTTCGTCACAGGATTCCCAATTGCTAATCCAGTAGTACTATTAAACATTACAATCCCAACCACTGAACTCAAAGCTGAACTAACATTAACAGCAGACCAATTGGCGCCCATATTGGTTGTAACGGAAATCGTCGGGTTGCCCTGAAGTTTACCGCCAATAATCGCCGATTGATTACTAACTGCTTTCAGAGCATCGGCAAGAAATGGAGTCACTCCCCATATAGCACTTCCTGACACATCACCAGTTACGAAACCAGTGTAGGCGCCAAATAATATTCCAGTAGACCATGCCGCTTTGCCAACAGATGTATAATCAATGTGCTGAAATGTCGACCCCGGTACACCTATAGCGTTGAAAATGTTCGATGTTGGAAGTGAAACAGGTACATTAACCAATTCATAGTCGGTGTACGACCCGCTCTGAATGATAAGCCCCAATTCCAGATTGGTATCGAACCAAGGGAAGTTCTCAGTTAGTTGAACAGTAAGGTCGATATCCCTGGTGGCTGCGTTCAGCATGGTCCCAAGCTGCTGTACTCCAGCAGGCAACATGATAATAGTCGAGGGCTGTGCTTCAATTGTCACCATTACTTGTTCAGCATCGCCTAACACGTTTTTCAAAGATATCTTGACATTGGTTGGGTCGTAATTACGAATGCGACCGCTACCGATAGTAACGTTTGTTACAATGATGCCCGGTATCCTGTCACCTGACGAGAACGACTGATTATATCTGAGAGCCTTTTCGGCGTTAACCCTGCCATAATATAACGGACGGTTAGAGCCGGTAACGCCAACCATTGCATCGGACGTTGACCGAATCTGCTGTCTGATCATTTCAGGCGTCCAATCTCCGTGGATAGACTTGATCAGCGCGGCAATACCAGCAGTGAAGGGGCTCGAAAATGATGTGCCGGTTAACCGTGTATAATCGTTACCAGGAAACGTCGATAAAATGTTTTCACCCGGAGCGTACACATCAACACCCCAACCGTAGTTGGAGAAACTATAGCTCGGTCCGCCGTTTGCAGAAGAAGAACCAACCGATAATACACCTTCGAGGCTGCTTGGATTCGACGGCGATTTATCGGTGTTAACACCTGAGTTGCCGGAAGATGCAACAACTAACGATCCCTTGGCAGTTGCATAGTCGATGATGTCCTGCTGCGACGGATCGGCTCCCGACCCGCCCCATGAACAATTGATGATATGAGCGCCAAGATCGGCAGCATACTTAATACCGCTGTATCCTCCAAGGATGGCTTGTATACTGGGGTCGTCCGCTGCAACCTTGATTGGTATGATGGTACAGTTAAATCCCGGGCTGGCAATTCCTGTGACGTTGTTTGTTGTAGCAGATGCACATCCGGCAGTTACCGTGCCGTGCCCATTAGTCCCATTTATCTGCGGCCAATTGACCTTTGGATCGTTGTCGGGCAGGTAT
The DNA here is from genome assembly GCA_020050895.1 of bacterium. Lineage (GTDB taxonomy): Bacteria > Bacteroidota > Ignavibacteria > Kapaibacteriales > Kapaibacteriaceae > OLB6. The sequence continues at coordinate 5,169 of JAGVJW010000123.1, forward strand.
TGTCCTACCTGTGCTTGGGCTAATGTAATGTTGCCGACAAAGTCCCAGCCCCGTACATCATCAACATAGCCGTTTCCATCATCGTCGATGCTATTGTTTGCAATTTCATCTTCGTTAGTAAAAATCTGACCGCTTAAATCATTGTGAGTGTAATCAGTTCCCGAGTCCACAATTGCTATAAGAATTGATTTTCCTCCTTTTGTAATATCCCATGCCTTTTCAAGCTGCATGTTCTTTAGCCATGGTTGTTCGGCATAGCGAACATCGTTTGGAATAAAATCAGGCTTGTGAATTTGAATCGGGACTGCATACTCTACATCGGGCGATTCCATCAGCTTCATGCATAGATCAAATGGATCGATCCCGTCGGAATACCTAACATCGTAAATACGATCGAGACCTGCTATCCGCTCAATTTCAGCGTCGGCCACTCGCGAAGGTGATGTACTTGTAAACGCCGACGTAACGGAATTCATGCCGAACTGCGACAGAAGGCTGTTCGATGCACTGCCGTTAATAACGTTATCACCTTTGTGAACTCCGTGTGTAGCGCGTGTCTTAACGCGTACAACACCTGTAAGGTATGTTCCCACCTTTGGACGCTCAATAAACATTGTGCGCGGTAGGGTGGTATGACCATTAGGAAACTGTCGGAGTGCCTGATAGAAAGTAATTCCATCAAGCCGCGTTTGGCCTGCAGCACTGCCGGAGGAAAAAATCACCAAGACAAATGCAAACAGGAATGCGCCGAGAAATCTAAGCGAGTTGTTCATCGTGTCAGATAAATAGTGTCGGTATTCCCATCCTCGTCAACCAGCAAATATAGTCCTGCACTGAGGCTCAATGATTCCAGAATTCTGCGTGGATTATGGTCAACAACGTTCATTGTGCCGATATGCATTCCAAGAATATCATAGATGTGGGATATTCCATGCAGTCCACCCGTTTGATTCGGCTCTGCGAATTCATCGACACTAGTAGCTATCCATTGCCTAATCAGCCCCCTACCAACAAGGGGAGAGAGTCTGCCGTTAGTTGTAAAGAATGGTCTAACCCTAACGAATGTATGATATTTCGGTAATTCGATTTCGGTTGAAATAACAGGATTGTCTGTCGACGTTATGTATTTGCGGAATGTAAACGGTTCACTTAATGTTGACGTGCTTTCAACAATGTAGCCAACTTGTGAATTCGGATCAGATTCCATGTGTTGCGGTGATCTGTTCCAGATAAGCTCAATACGGTTCGTTGCAGCGCCTTGAGAAATTGATAATTCTCCGGTGAGCACCGGACCCTGCAGTGTAAGCGTTGGATCACCCAGCAGTAGAGTATTGATTGTGCGGAAGCCCTCTGTGAATGC
>JAGVJW010000059.1 GCA_020050895.1 bacterium
GATGACTTATGATGAGAAGTTGGATTTTGCCGATGGAAATCCGAGTATTGATGGCGAATATGATTTCATTGTTGGCGCCGCTGCGAAAATGTACACGGAGCTTTCTCCTGAAACCAATGAGTTTTTTAACGCATTGAATAATGCAGGACTTATGGATTTAAAGAGTCGGGATAACAAGGCTACAGGTGGTTATTGCACCAGCTTCCCGGAATATCGCTTACCATTCATTTTTGCCAACTTCAATGGAACTACACACGATGTTGAAGTGCTTACGCATGAAGCGGGTCATGCCTTTCAGGCGTTTAGGAGTAGAAATCACATCGTTCCAGAATACCTCTGGCCCACTATGGAAGCATGTGAAATTCACTCAATGGGAATGGAATTCATCACATGGCCATGGATGAAGAATTTCTTTGGCGATCAAACAGAGAAATTTAAATTCTATCATATTTCGGGTGCAATTAAATTTTTACCCTATGCCTGTGCAGTAGACGAATTTCAGCATTGGGTTTATTCAAACCCAGAAGCAAGCCCTTCGGATCGCTGCAGCATGTGGATAGAAATGGAGAAGAAATATTTGCCATGGCGAGACTCTGCAGACATACCCGAAGCGCGCGAAGGACGTCAGTGGCAATTTCAGAAGCACATCTATGAGAGCCCCTTTTACTACATCGACTATGCGCTGGCACAGACGTGCGCCCTGCAGATTTGGAAAAAGGCGAATGAGGATGAAGAAAAAGCGTTCAGGGACTATCTCAGGATTTGCGATGTAGGGGGCAGTCAATCGTTTCTTCAAATTGTTGAAACTGGAAATCTCTTGTCACCATTTTTGAATGATACGCTACCCGATGTATATGGCGGCGCCATGCAATGGTTACGCTCTAATTATCCCCAATACATTGCCTAGGGGGCATGGTTGAGGTGTGTCATGCAATCGTAACGGAAATAGAGTCTTGCACTTGGCAAGCACTTGCCTAGTTTCGTGCAACCGCTTTTTACGTATTTGTTTAACCGCTCAGAATGGTGGTCATGAAACACACCTACCTTCGAAGTGCTGTGCTGTGCTTAGGAATGCTCCTCGCTGCATACACGATGTTTGCTCAAACCTACCCAACGCCATGGGACTTGTCTTCGGGTAATTACTCGATTACAAGTTGGGCGAATTCATCGACAGCAGGTACCTATCCCGCATCGATGGTCTTCCATACGTTTCTTGATCGCATTGAGCCGTTTGCAGGTGCGTACAATCAAACACCAAACGGTAATTGGGCACTTGCTTACAACCTCTCATCCGGACCAAGAATTAATGGTCGTGATGCTGCCGGCATTGAGTTCACACAAACAGGTACAGCACAGGCTGGGAATTGTTCATTTGTTGGTGCTGCAGTCCTTTCCGTAAGAACAATCGGACGTGCAGGTGTAAACGTCTCTTTCAAGGCAAAGACAGTTTCAGTACAACCCCGACCGTATGTTCTGCGGCTGCAATATCGTATTGGTAATTCTGGTAATTGGGTTGAGGCTGTTGGTACGGATGGAGGCTACATCGAACACCGAAGTTTATCAAATGGAACGTCGGTTGTTAACTATACTTACAGTATGCCAGTTGCACTGGAAAACCAGACAGAGGTTCAGCTCAGATGGTTGTATTTCCAGGATGGCGCCGGCAGTGGTAACAGGCCATCGATTCAATTGGATGACGTTGCAGTTACTTCCACTCCAATTGCAGGAACGCCAACGAACCTGTGGTTGACGTCTATGTCGCCGCTTACCCCATCTGCAAATATTCCGTTTACCATCATCGTACGTTCCACCGACAATTCTGGCGCTCCGAAGAATGTATCGGCTAATACCACGGTAACGTTATGGGCGTTAAACGGAACTGGCACTCTGTCAGGTACGGTTACCGGTATTATTCCATCCGGAATGAGTACAGTTGTATTTAGTAATGTTGTTTACGATACACCAGAAGCAGGTGTATCAATTTATGCAGCGGTTACTGCAGGACCTTCTTTGGCTGATTACACCACACAGCCTTTTTCTGTGGGTTCAGGTGCTGCCTATGCTGTTGTTTCGGGAGCTCAGACGTATGCATTTGCAGGCGTTGTGATGAATCCAATGACGGTAACGTTATACAAGGCAGACAATACTGTTGATGTGAATTATACATCAAATCTCACAATCTCCAAGACATCGGGTGCAGGAACGCTATCTGGTACGACCACAGTTACACCATACCGCGGTGTTGCTGTATTTGATAACGTGAGTTTAAGTACGGCTGGTTCAGTTACCCTGCAGGTAACCATGCCGGGTCTGCCATCACAAACGCTTCCTCTTACAAATGTGTTTGGGACTCCCACACTTACAACAAATGTAGTTCCGCAGTATGTCAGCTCAAGAACACTAAGCGGAACGTGTACTTATAACGCGTTTCCGATACCATCCTATGCATCGGTAACATTCAATAACCTTCAGCCCAATACAGTTTACAGGTATAACGTTGGTGGCGCCTCGGGAGGTCCGCTTACCTCGACCGGAGGCGGTTTTAACATTCATTATAATGCGAACACTAACACCTATTCTTACAGCACAAGTAAGAGCCTCACCGATTTCGGTGCTTACAGTGAATTTTCAACCGGTGCCGGTCAGACATCAAAGGCAATTTGGATCAACCTTGTTCCATCGAACAACATTGCATTCGCTGAATTCGCGCCTGTATACTGGAGAGTCGCTCTTGGTGACGGACAGGGAAGACTGATTAACCATTACCAGTTGTCTCAACCATCAGTAGCACAGAGGATGGGGAACCTATCTACAGACGCAACGCTTCTCGGCGAGCGGACATCTGACATGCCAGCACTGAATTTTGTGCTTGTATACGACAATACTACAGGTACCGGAAGTCCAATTGGCGTTTCCATCGTTCAGGCATATAACACTACTGTCTCCGGCGCTACGAATCGTTATCGATTCGACGTCGAGAACATGCCAGGCGCATGGATGGTACAGGTACCCAACTCGATGACGTTGGGGATTCGGAGAATCGAATATCGAAGCTATGAAACCAACCAAATCCTCTATGCCGTTACATCACCAGACGGGAAATGGAATGGTATCAGTACCAATCCCGGCGACCTCACAGCGTATCCGTCTGGCCCCGGAGGTTTCACTTCGCCTATTTATCTCGAGACACCCAGAATCACTGTCTCGTCTCCTGTAGCCAATGATACACTGTGCTCGGGTTCGATTGCCTCAATTACCTACCGCGCCGAAGGCATCACATCAGTGATGATAGAATACTCAACAAACAATGGTATCTCCTGGGAGTTGATTGCTTCAGATGTTCCTGTAGCTGGCAGCCTGAGCAGCGCCAACAATGGATCCTATAATTGGTTTGTGCCAGGAGTGGGTCTGAATCCAACAAATTTTCTTGTGAGGGTAACGGGTATCAATCGGGCCGACATCAGTGGCACCACTGCGCGATTTACGGTGGTTGAGCCCCTTGCCGTCATTCTCGATTTGAAATCGAAGAATTTGTGTCTCGATGATAATGATACGCTCATCGTGATAACATCGGGCTCGATTCAAGGGTATCAGTGGTACAAGGATGGCAACCCAATTCCGGGGACAAATTCACCAGTACTCAATCTTACCGATGTGCAGTATGGATCTTCGGGTGTGTATACTGTCCGTGTATTTGGTTTTGGCAGATGCGGCGATGTAGTTAGTGGTCCGGCACACATACGTGTATCTCGGAAAACTGCGATTGTAAACCAAACGTTTGCTGTCCCAGGCATTGTAGGCGAAACAGTGCAACTGTGGGTTGAAGCGGAAGTACCGGGCGACGTTGTTGACTATCAGTGGTATAAAGGTCAGACAGCGCTTTCTGACGACGGGCACTACTACGGCACGTCGAGCAACCGACTTGAGATACGCAACTTCAGCAACGATGACTATGGTAACGATTATTACTGTGTTGTTACCGGAGTCTGCATGTCGGCAACATCACGAATGATTCGTGTATTTCCCACTGGAGTTTTTGCAGAATTCCGAACGGATCCGGCCTATGCCTGCCAGGGATCCAACATAGAACTGACAGCAGATGTGTATTCAAATCCATCAGGTGAAGCACTGCAAATGAAGTGGTATAGGAATAACGTTGCCCTTTCTGATGGACCGAAGTATTCTGGAGTTTCTACGCCGAACCTTACGATTTCTAATGTTACAAGTTTAGATGCTGGTGTGTACACCGTCAAAGCATGGTTGGTTATTGAACCTGCATTAAATGATGAGGCAACGGTTTCTTTAGAGATTGCTTCGGAACCGCTGATTACCAATCAGCCTGTTAACGCCGACGTCTGTGAAAACGAAGCGGTAACACTGAGTGTATCTGCCAGTGCACAGGGATCAATCACGTACCAATGGTTCAAGGATAACACTCCAATTCCGGGTGCGAAAGCTCAGGATTTTGTTATCGACGATGTGTCTGCTACTTCAGCTGGATCATATACTGTTCAAGTTACTACGGCATGCGGTAATGTGATGTCGGACATCGCCGACCTAACCGTAAAAGACCTGACAGTTATTACACAGCAACCTCCTGCAGCTGTTGATGCTAACATTAATTATCAATTTATGTTAATGTTGGCAGCCACAGGTTCGGGAACGATTCAGTATCAGTGGTTCAAGGATGGAGTGGAACTCACTGGCGAGGTAACTACCATGATTACAAGAGTTGCTACAAGCCAAGCTGATGCTGGGAAATACTGGTGTCGCGTTCAGGCGGAATGCGGAGAGGTTATTTCTGATACAACCGTTGTAACCGTCGACGTAACAACATCGGTTACCGAAGAGGTTCGCACCGGAGCACTGGTGTCTCAAGTAATGCCCAACCCAGTCGATGCTTTTGTTAGCGTTACAATTTCACTAAAGAACGAGTCTGATGTTACCATTACCCTTGTTAATGCTACAGGTTTAATGGTGAAGAGTATTAACGTGGAAAAAATGTCGGTGGGAACTGTCCCGCTTATGATTGACGTTTCCGACTTGTCGAGTGGGATGTATGTTTTGCAGATCACTGCGGGTGCAGAACGAAGTGTACAGACATTCGTCGTGGTTAGATAACAAGAACTGTCAACATCAAAGGGGAGGATGTGTTGCATCTCTCCCCTTTTCATATCAACATTTCTTGGATATGAGACTGCTCCAGGCATCATTCATCATTTTAATAACAATTGCAACAAATGCTGTAGCACAGCCCGAAGTTGTTGTAAGTGAGTTTTTATGCCGAAGCACAGGCCTTAATCCAGAAGGTGAGTGGACAGAATTATTGGTAATTCGAGACGATGTAAATCTCGCTGGCTACATTCTTAACGACTATGGAGGGGGCGCACAGACCCGTTCCGACGGACCTCAATTCCTTGACGTTCCTTTATGGCGCCATATACGTGCAGGCACCATCATCCTCATCCAGCATGGCGGCCTTCTCTCAGTGCCGATACCAGATGTTGACGCATCGGATGGATTTGTTGAACTGAGTCAACGCGATTCGAGATATTTCAAGGTTCCTTCAATAGATCTGAATGTTGCAATTGAAGGCGACTATTTTGAAGTTCTCAATCGCGACTCGATACATGTGCACGGTCTTGCCCAATGTAGTCCTACCGCTGCCGGATATGTTGCATCTGCTGTACCAAAGGTTGGCTACGATTCGGGAAGCATTGCCGATCAGGCATCTGTACGCGTTACTGGCCGAACCATTGACGCGTATTTATCTGGAATGGGGAAAGACTCATGCAGCAGAGGCAGGTATATCGGTGAACCCTCGGA
>JAGVJW010000247.1 GCA_020050895.1 bacterium
AAAGCTTGTCGTGTTGTGGCTGACACTCTCTCTCACATGCGGCAATACGTGAATCCGGGTGTTACAACCCGGGAGCTCGACGCTATCGCAGAGGATTACATCCGTACGCAGGGCGGAGAGCCGGCATTTAAAGGATACGTTGTCGATCACAGGGAATTCCCATTCACACTATGCGTAAGCATAGATGAAGAAGTTGTTCATGGAATGCCTGGAACGAGGATGTTGAAAGAAGGACAAATTGTTTCGTTGGATTGTGGAGTGAAACTCGACGGATTTTTTGGCGACAGCGCATACACGTTTGCAGTGGGCAACATTTCTTCGGAAAAGAAACGATTGCTTGATGCAACAAAGGATGCTCTGCGACTTGGTATTGAGCAGGCGGTAGATGGTAATCGTGTTTACGATATCGCACGAGCTGTTCAGACTAGCATTGAAAAACAAGGATTCTCAGTTGTAAGGGAACTCGTGGGTCATGGCATTGGCCGTGAGCTGCACGAAGAGCCCCCTATCCCAAATTTCGTTCCTGGATTGCTGAACAGATCGCGATATCCAAATGTGAAATTGAAAAATGGTATGGCGCTGGCAATAGAACCAATGGTAAACATGGGACTGTTCCAGGTGCATACCGCAGCTGACGGATGGACGGTCTACACGGCTGATGGCAAGCCATCGGCACATTTTGAGCATACCGTAGTGGTTGATGGGAACAAACCGCGAATCCTAACCATGATGGAATAATCAGTTGGATGTATGGGAAAAGATGATGTAATCCGCGTTGATGGTACGATTGAAGAAAAATTGCCCAACACGCAGTTTATTGTGAAACTGGAGAACGGACATAAAATTCTGGCTCATGTGTCGGGTAAAATGCGGATGCATTTCATCAAAATATTTCGAGGCGACAAGGTTACAGTTGAAATGTCGCCATACGATTTGACAAAAGGCAGAATCGTGTACCGTTACAAGTAACGAGTTGCGAACATTGAAAATGGAAAAGTCATGAAAGTACAAGCATCGGTGAAGAAGCGTAACCCCGACGACAAGATTGTGCGTCGGAAGGGAAAGGTGTACGTCATCAACAAAAAAAATCCGCGATTCAAACAGCGTCAGGGCTAAGAGGAGTATTCAGTGGCACGTATTGCAGGGATAGATCTCCCAAAAAACAAACGTGGTGTAATTGCTCTGCAATACATCTACGGTATCGGACCTACTGTTAGCAGTGTTGTGCTGGATAAAGCTGGCATCGACCACAGCAAACGTGTAGTTAATTGGACCGACGATGAGGTTGCTCGCATTCGTCAGGCGCTCGGCGATTATAAAACCGAAGGGCAGCTTCGATCGGAAGTTCAATTAAACATCAAACGTTTAATGGACATTGGTTGCTACCGCGGTTTGCGCCATCGTCGGGGACTTCCCGTCCGTGGCCAGCGCACACGTACAAACGCACGGACTCGCAAGGGTAAGAGAAAGACGGTCGCTGGCAAGAAGAAGGCAACCAAGAAGTAATTGAAGGGGGCAGGTACTCCCTGTTCTATTGAAAGGCAAAAATGGCAGCAGCTAAAAAGCGCGTAAAACGCAAAATCGTAACCGACATCCACGGTAAGGCATTCGTCCGGGCAACGTTCAATAATGTTATTGTAACGATTACCGATACCTATGGCAACACACTTACATGGTCGTCGGCAGGTAAGAATGGATTTCGCGGTTCGAAAAAGAACACGCCCTACGCATCCCAGGTGTCGGCCGAAAAAGCCGCACACGATGCATTCGAAATGGGCCTGCGGAAGGTAGATGTTGTTGTGCGCGGTCCGGGGTCGGGTCGCGAAGCTGCCATCCGTGCCCTAACACAAGCTGGGTTGGAAGTACTTTCTATCACCGATAAAACACCACTGCCGCACAATGGATGCAGACCGCCTAAGAGAAGAAGGGTTTGATGGCACGCCTTCGGCGTGCCATGTGCCACGTACCAGGTGCCAAGTAAACAAATTTAACATTGAGCATATGGCACCTAGCACATCGAACACCTGGCAACTGACACAACGAACACTTGGCTCCTGGCACATGGCACCTGGCACATTAAGGAATTAACCTATGAACATACAAATGCAAATGCCCGAAGGGATTATCGTGGAGGAGCTGGGAAGCCCCTTTCATGCACGTTTTATTTTGAATCCTTTAGAAGAAGGATATGGCGTTACCATTGGTAATGCTTTTCGACGTGTATTGCTCTCATCGATTCAGGGGGCAGCAATTATCGGTGTGAAAATCAGCGACGTGCAGCACGAGTTTCAGACGATTCCGGGAGTTGTTGAGGATATGTGCGAGATCATCCTCAACCTGAAGGAAGTACGATTGCGTCTTGACGATAGAAAGACGCCCATCAGAATCAATTTTACTGTGAAGGGCGGAGGCGAATGGACAGCACAGTCCATCGCCGATGCTGCTCCAGATGTTGAAGTGCTCGATCCGGCAAAGAAAATTGCAACGCTGGCAACGGATGCAGATTTCGATGTTGAGTTGCGTATCGGCCGTGGCAAAGGTTATGTACCATCGGAAGAACAGGTAACAACAGATTTCCCTGTTGGCATGCTCCCGATAGATGCTATCTATACTCCGATCCGCAATGTGGTGTTCAACATTGAACCCTTCCGTGTTGGGCAGAAAACTGACTATGAACGTCTGCTTCTTGATGTTACCACTGATGGATCGATAACCTCACAGGAAGCTACACGGCATGCAGGCGATATTCTTCGCCAACACATTGCCTTGTTCCTGGGTGCGTCACCTAAAGCAATTGAAGAAGGCGGAACAGACGATGGCGATAACGAGGCAGAACGCGAACGCATCCGCGTGCGCAGAATTCTTGTGCAACCCGTTGATGAATTGGAACTCAGCGTCCGTGCTCATAATTGCCTTAAAGCTGCTGGCATCAAAACACTTGCAAATCTTGTAACCCTGCAGGAATCGGATCTCTTGAAGTTTCGGAACTTTGGACGTAAGTCGCTAGCCGAACTCACCGATGTTGTTTATCAGAATGGTTTGACGTTTGGAATGGACGTTACTCCATACCTGCAGGAAGAATCGAAGAGCGCTGATTAAAGGACTGGATCATGAGACATAATTATTCCGGGCGAAAACTAAAGCGAACAGCAAGTCATAGGCGAGCCCTGCTTGCAAACCTTGCTACTTCGCTCTTCGAACATAAACGTCTGGTTACCACGGTTGCCAAGGCAAAGGAATTAAGGCCGTTCGCAGAGCACCTTATTACTCGAGCCAGGAACGCCTATGCTGCGGAAAAGAATAGTACGATAACCGGAACGGATGTTCACAACCGTCGGATGGTTGGACGGTTCATTCGCAACAAAGCTGTGCTGCAGGAATTGTTCGATACTATTGCTCCGCTCGTGCTCGAACGGTCAGGGGGCTATACACGCATAACAAAAATTGGACTTCGCAGAGGCGACAGTTCAGCCGGTGCAGTCATAGAGCTCGTTGACTGGTCCAATCCGCAGGATGGCAGAATAACATCGCGCACACGCCGTAAACCACAAACAACGAAGCCACGCATTGAAACCGATTCCGCCGTAAAAGAGGTAAAGGCTTCTAAGACTGACAAACCAACCCCTGTTGTTAATGAAGCGCCGGCTGCAGACGAAGAACCAATAGTTGATGAGTCGGCTGTTACCGAGCCATCAACCACAGAGGATGCCGCTACAGACGAGGGTGAAGAGAAAGACAAGGCCTGAAACCTGAAGGTTGAGAAGCGCCGGGCGAAATGGCTCGGCGTTTTCATTTATGGCTGATGATAAGCAAATACAAGCATCGTTTATTAAAGGTGCCGTCGCCCCGGAGCAGTTTCCTGTGTCTAATCTGCCCGAAGTTGCAATGGTGGGGCGCTCGAATGTGGGCAAATCTTCATTGATCAATGTTCTCGTTAGGCGAGGCAACTTGGCGCGTGTGTCCAACACCCCAGGAAAGACACGGGAGATAAATTTTTTTACTACCGATCAGGGCTTTGTTCTTGTAGACCTACCCGGATACGGATATGCGCAGGTGAGTAAGACGCGTCGAGAAGAATTCGCCTCAATCATTGAAGCCTACTTATTCCACCGAGAGAATCTTGCACTTGTATGCGTCTTGGTAGACGCCAGACACGACCCCATGTCTTCAGACCTGTCGCTTCTCGAACGCCTTGAGTTTCAGAGACGGCCCTATGCCGTTGTTCTCACAAAGTCCGACAAGCTCAAACCCACACAGTTGCAGGAACGCATGGGACAGTTTCGGTCCTTGCTAGAGCGGTGCAAATTCAACGTCGATGTAATTCCGAGTTCAGCACATTCCACAATGGGCCGTTCAGAAATTTTAGGAATGATGAAACGATTAATAAACGAATTTAAGAAGGCACTATCATGACTGCCGCATCAGACATTCCGCAAACCGTGCCGCTTGTTGGCATCGTGATGGGGAGCGATTCGGATTTGCCGGTGATGCAAGCCGCCGCAAAAGTTTGTGAAGAATTTGGTGTGCCGTACGAAATGCGGATTATCAGTGCACATCGAACCCCTGATGATATGGCTGAGTACGGTTCCACTGCACATCTGCATGGCATTCGCGTAATCATTGCCGGCGCTGGCGGCGCTGCACACCTTCCCGGCATGCTTGCCTCGCACTCGCCCCTTCCCGTAATTGGTGTTCCAATTCCAACGAACCACCTGCAAGGCCTCGACTCTCTGCTAAGCATTGTCCAAATGCCATCGGGTGTTCCTGTAGCAACAGTTGCGATAGGGGGCGGAAGAAACGCGGGCTTGCTGGCGATCGAAATCCTGTCTGTGGCGTACGATAAACTTCGTGAACTTTTGATTGAGTATAAAAACAGGCTATCGGCGGACTCTCGGAGTAAGAACGATCAGATCGACGCATAGCCACGAGATAATCAGGCCGATTACAATGCCACCGATAACATCGCTCAGGTAGTGTACATTGTAAACAATTCGGCCGAAGGCAATGGCAAGACCAATGCTCCACATTACAATCCGCAGCCTTGGGTATGCTACCGAGCCGGCTACAGCAATAGCAATTCCCGTTGTAGCATGTCCGCTGGGAAATGAATTCCATAAGTAGTCGAAGCGGAATGCAAACAAATCAAAGTCTGCAATACCATTGGTAAACAGTAGGGATGGTCGCGATCGGGAAATGATAACTTTCATTACATTCGCAATAATACCCGATGCTGCAACAGCAGCAAACAGAACGATATGATTATGGGCCACGCTTCGCCAGCTACGCCATGCTGCAACTCCGACAATAACGCAATAAATAAGTACCCAGTGCGATTTACCGGCTTCCTCCAACCAATAGCCTATTTGGTGCGAAACCGAAGATTGATTCCGCTCAATGAAATAAGCTAACGGAACATCAATCCAAACAATGCTTGCGATACACGCAAGTGTACCGCAAGCCAGAACAACAATTTTGTTACGCAGTTGGCTATTTGCCAACCACGATGCTCTTCCTGCCATCGGTGATGATGTATGTGCCGCTTGGTAGAAGGCTTAGATCAACACTCATGGATTCGAAATCCACGATTGCGATTTCGCCGCGATTTCCATTGACGTCGTACACGCTGAGCGACGCAGATCCCAGGAACATCGGGAGTCTGATTGTTCTATCAACTGCGAAGATTGCCTT
>JAGVJW010000058.1 GCA_020050895.1 bacterium
CTCGATTAATTCCCCTGTTCCGTTTATCACCTTTACGGAATGTAAATTTATTGAGGCTGAAGCTCTGTTCCGGACTGGTAATCCTTCCGAGGCATATAGGGCTTATCGTGAAGCCGTCAGATCTTCGCTCGATCGCACAGGTGTTTCATCGGCAGATGCCGATGCATTTCTTGCCCAGGCCTCTGTTGATCCTGGCGTGGCTAACCTTACCCTTAACGATATTATGACTCAAAAGTACGTTGCCATGTATACTCAAAGTGAGTCGTTTACCGATTGGAGGCGGACAGAATTACCAGCTTTGACTCCAACCGTTACAGGAAAGGAGATTCCAAGGCGTTTCCCATACCCACAAAGTGAACGATTGTATAACGACGCCAACATGCCCGATGGCCTTACAATTAATAGTCGTGTTTGGTGGGATGTGCCATAACTTATGGTCTGATTGGACATGATATAACGGGCTGATGCCCGTTACGAATGATCTGGTGTTTGTTATTAACGATCTGATGCCATGCATCAGATCGTTTTATTTTACTACCTGAACAAGATCTTTCGTGTATATTAAAGCTGTTTCGTATGAAACCATAGTGATCCAACCCCGTAGTCGCGCTCCATTCAATCTTGATTCTCAGACGTATTCGACCAACATTTCTGAGCGGAGACCAATATGAAGAACATACTTCAATCACTTGCATTCACTTTAACAGCATTTTGCATTCTTGTTGTTGGCAACACTTTTGCCCAGGAAAGTGAACAAGGAAAGTCTCCCAAGACGCATGCAACATATGATGCTGCTGATTTAAAGCGGAACCTTGGTTCTACTAAGTTGCGCATCAATGCCGATTCAAAGGAGCGAGCTTCGTTTATAGCTGCTATCGATAAAGATGGACAAATTCAAGATCTTACGTATTCGCATAATATCACAATTGCTCGACCCGAATTCGTTGATGCGCAAATTCAACGGGCATACATGGCAATAATGAGTACAACGTTTTATCCAGCACACGAAAATGGAAATACGTTGGCTGATACGATTACCATAAACCTCGAACTAGTGAATTGATGTTAGGTACTGAATTTCATTAGGTTTTCTTTTTAATTCTCCTGAACAACGTCTTTTTGTTATCAATTCGTAGTGCCGCTGTCCGCAAGCTCGGATCGCGTTTCTATTGTACCAATTAACCCAGGGTTAAACACCTGCTCCAGTTCGTCCTGAACTGATTTCTTGAGGTGATAACGCGGCTGGTCGCGTACGAACGACGAAAGAATATCAATATGCCAGGGTGGAAGAAGCGTAACGTGTATTCCGTCGTCAAATTCAAATTCCGGCTGTATCGCTCGTATCGAGTCGATAATTGAAGCCAGTGCTTCCTGTACAAAATGGACCGCTCTTTCCTCGTTAGGGGCTTCGATCAGGAAGTGGATATGATCGTGGCCAACATACGTTTCGTGGTGGATACACTGATTCATAAGGCATGCAGTCGAGATGGCTGATTTGATTGAATCAACCGTTTCGGAAGAAATATGCAAGTTTGATGAAGCTGGGAGCATCATCACGTGTATACCGATTGAAGGTGTGCGCATTGGGAATCCTGTGTGTTGTTCTTGTACGTATCCTTCAGTATCGCAAGTGTGACTTTTGAGAGCAGTGTCCCATAGGAAATTGTCAGCGATAATTATCGTACTCCTGGTTGGTACGGCATCAATTGCTGCGTTTTTCGCTCTCCAGAGACGTATTGGAAGCGACATCAACAGTGCCCTTATACGGTACATCAACGAACGTATTCAATTCACAGCCCGTGAAGCTTCTGGTGGCAAGGTGAACGTGAATATTGATGATATTTCCTATCACATTTTCACAAATACTGCATTGATTCATGGAGTGAGAATTGCGTATCAAGATTCAGTACGTGGTGGTTCTACCGAGATCAAGCTTACGGTTCCGACTATTGCGGTTTCAGGTATGTGGCCATGGGAAATGTTATGGGGCAATGGACTCCACATTGGTCGGATCGTAATCAATAAACCTGAGTTTGCATTATCAGCCACTGCCAACAATGAAGCAATCATTGGGAATGTTGATAGCTTAGGTGATTCGTCGGCGTTTTCCCTTCCCAACATTCCCAATGTCGACTCATTGGTTCAATCGTTCGCAACATTGTTCCTGCCAAATAATTTAGCCCCTCTCACAATCGACTACATTGAAATTCGCGATGCAAATGGGATTTATGCCAACGCATCGGGTGGTGAACGGCTGTCAGGGATGTATGACGACGTCGACTTGCTGATTTCTAACATCGAGATATCTAACGGTCGTACCTCACCCAACCGTGTGATACACAATGTGAGCGTGCACGTGGGGTTGTTGCGACATTTTTCGAAACAGTCAACATTATTAACAACTGCCGGTATCGATATTAAGCTAAATTCAATTGATACACTTCTCAAGATCGAAAAATTCCATTATCAAAATGATTCATCGTATACCTATCAGCTAACGGATATTTCCATCTCCTTTCCCAAACGGAATATTACTGTCGACTCATTCTCGATTATGGCAACACAATCAGATGCGAAATTCTTTGCGGTGTCCGATAATGGATCTGACTTGTTTCGTATGAGTGGAAAGGGGCTTGATCTCCGCGATATAGACATGCCAAGGCTTAGCGGCAAGCAAGGATTGATACTGAAGGCAGTGACTCTCGAGCGTGGGCATCTGAGTGTTATAAGCCGGAAGTATTCCAAAGCTTTGCAACGGTCAAGAAGGCCTCCACCACCAATGTTATACGAAGTCTTGCGGGTCTTGCCATTTGACCTTGATGTTGATAGCATCGGAGTAAGTAATCTTGGAATTCTTTATGAAGAACATTACTCTGGTGTGCAGACTCCCGCAGCTCTCGAATGGAAGGATGTATTTGTAAATATCACTGGGCTGACAAACATTGAATCGAACCAGCGCAAAAAGCCCCTTACCATTATTGCATCAGGGATGTTCCTGAATCATGCCCCAATGACGGCGACCGTGATTATGCCACTGAATATAGATAGGTATAGGTTGGTCGCCTCTGGAACGGTATCGAATCTAAACATAACAAAATTGAACAGTTTTCTGCCTGTTGCCGATAAGGTAAAAATATCTGAGGGATATTCTGAGTCATCGACGTTCGAGTTCGAGTTGATCGGACGAAAAGCCAAGGGTTACGTCGATTCCAAATACACAAACCTTGTTCTCGAGGTGCTCGATGAAGGTACAAGAACATCAACAGTATTTACGGATGTGAGTTCTTGGCTAATTAATCTGATTGCTATTCGAAACGATAACAACGGAATTGATTTCAAACGGGGTAGAATAGAATACACGATGCGTAGGAATGCTGCTATCATACAGACTATTTGGTTTCCGATTCGCGACGGGTTGGCCGACGTCATCGGATTCTAAACGGCATCTTGTGGATTAGAACTCAATTTCTAAAACGCATTTCGTGGATTAGATCTCCAGAATATTGATTGTTATTTGGATTTGGTCTAAATAAGATTTAATTTAGGACTAAATTAGTCTTTAATTGGATCACCCATGAATTCACGAGCTCACTTCTGTATTCTTTCCACTGTGCAAGCGGTGGCGATAAGCCTTTTACTCTCAAGCTGTTCCGGGGACTCTCCGGCTACGCCTACACCGCTTAAAATTCCAGAGAGATACGATACCACTACATATTCTGTATCGACATCGGACATCTATCAAATTCGAGACGATTTTGAAGCTTTGATTTCAAAACTCAAGAGTGGACGCGACAAAGGCATTACCATCGACTACGAGGAGCTTGCTACTCTGTATGCCCCCTTAAAACCCCTCACGATGCCTGAATATGATCCAGTCGTCGAAAGCCTGCTTCAGTCTGCAGTCTCATCGAGTGGCGAAGATTTCGACCCAATGAGCGATCCACAAGACAATTATTACGGCGGCGTGTATGGTGGGTACTTTTTTGATAAGTACGGTAGGTGCATTGATGAAAATTTTGAAAAAGGAATGTATGCCGCACTGTTATACAACCAAGCGAATATTTTGATCGGTGATGGAGTTTCTGCTACAGATATTGATAAACTTATTGCTCTATTCGGAGCAAGTCCATCGTTCCCTAATACCAATAGAGCTGCGGTGAACGCCGATGAATTCATTGCCGAATACGCAGCACAGAGAGATAAGAACGATGGTAAGGGGCTATACACGCAAATGAAGAAGGCACTGATTACTGCACAAGCAGCCGCAAAGGCTGGCAATGATTATCGGGACGATCTCAACGCTTCGATAGCGACCGTTAAGTCTGTTTGGGAACGGGCTCTGATGGCAACTGCAATCAGCTATATGTATTCAACAATCTCTAAACTCAGTGGATCGAATCTCGACGTAACTACACGCGCATCGGCAATTCATTCATTTGGGGAAGCAAGTGGTATCATGTTTGGCTGGAGATTCCTAAGCAGCAAACAGCGCATTGCAACCGACAACCAATTGGATGAAGTATTGTCGCTCATAGGAATGCCTGTAAATCAGGAGCCAACCATACACCTACTTTGGCAACAACCATTCTCGGAATTGCCCAAGCTTGAAACAGCGATTCGAAGTCTGCAGACTATTTATGGTTTCTCTGACGCCGACCTTGAAGATTTTAAAACAAATTGGGTAAATGCTCAGGGTAGAATTTAGGACGAGACGCTGGCAATATTTTGGTTGGGAGATTTGTGCTAAAAACAATTAGTATTACGGGCGCCATTCTGGCATCGCTGATTTTAATGGGCTGCCCTTCAGATAAGTCAACTCCATCTGATGTGTTCGATAGGAAGGCAATGTTAACAGATGTTGCCGACAACCTGATTATTCCTGCGTATGCATTAGTTGACAATGCTAACGTGGCTCTGAGAATTGCAGTGGAGCAGTTCACAGCACAACCATCAGAGCCGGCACTGTCCGAATGTAGGAACGCATGGAAGATGTGCGTCTTCCTATGGCAGCGCGCAAGCCCATATAACTTTGGACCAGCCGAAGGTTTGTACGGCAATCTGAGGGAAAACATCGCAACATTTCCAGCCAATGCAGATTCAATTGAAAAATACATTGTTGCAGCCGACACATCGCTTCAGAATTTCAATCGGGATACTCGCGGATATTATGGCATCGACTATTTGCTCTTTTCAGGTGATGTTACATCGGTAACGTTGCGATTTCAGGGTGATGTAAATCGAAGAGCATACTTGAGAGCAATTGTGCGCGACGTTGAGCAACGAAACTCGACGGTTTACTCAACATGGATATCTGCATATCGAAACGAATTTATTTCCCGAAATGGAACGGATGCCGGAAGCAGCACAAGCCTTTTATTCAATCACATGAATATGAGCTATGAGCTGGCAAAGAACTACAAGGTATCCCTGCCTTTGGGAAAAATTGCAGGTCAAACTCAAATTGAACCCGGAAAAGTTGAGGCATACTATTCAGGGTATTCAATTGCCTTGTTGCGAGAGCATTATGCAACGATCATGCGAATATGGAGAGGTGAAACAAGCGACGGTGCAAGTATTGTTGGATTCAAGGAATATTTAGAATCTGTCCCGGGTGGAGATAGACTCATTGTCGATACAGAGCTGCAAGCCGATTCAGTCTCAATGGCACTCGAAGCGTTCTCAGATGATGAAAGCCTATCAGCCATCATCATCAACCAACCCGGTAGGCTAGAGCCGCTGTATTCAGGAATGCAAAAGTTTACACGGTTCATCAAGAGTGAGTTATCATCTCTCATCGGCATTGCAATTACGTATAGCAGCGGTGATGGCGATTAACATCACAGCCAGATTCTCCCACTACCTGGGAAAGCAACTGCCGTCGAAACATTTTGGAATTCTACGGGCTCTCTTTGGTGCAATGATGGTGTTCAGTTGCACACGTTTCATCGCATTGGGATGGGTACAGGAACAATACGTCAAACCTATAATGCACTTCCCATATCTGGGTTTTGAATGGGTGGAGACGTTAGGTTCACCTGGAATGGAAATTCTGTTTGGAATTATGTTGTGTTCAGCTCTCGGCGTCATGCTAGGTGCATGGTATCGAATGAACATCATCATTCTGTTCTTAACTTTTACATATATAGAACTGATTGATAAGACC
>JAGVJW010000175.1 GCA_020050895.1 bacterium
CATTGTTTCCGGCGGTGGGGGTGGTCCATTGCAGGCGATAGCTTGCGGGTCCGACAAAAAGTTCGCCGACGAATACAACGGCGATGTACATCGCCCCTTTCATTATTGTGTTTTGGAGAGATCGGGGAAAATGTTGTCGGTGCACATGGTCCCACTTGCGAAATCAATGGCCGTTGCCGACAGTGTTTCAATCGGAACCATGCCTGAGCTGTTCACATCGGGCACTGACTAGTGAAAAGGCGATGAAATTTCGTTCATGCGGTGTATTGTCGGCTGCCTGCGATGTTCGTAGTCAATGAATCAGATTGCGTTATTATTTAGAGGCATACTAAAGCAGCCGGCCCGGGGTAATTACAGAAGTATTGCCCAAGTGGCAGGGGGCAATACCACGGTTAGATTCGATAATCGGCTCTATGCAATGGATCTGGCACGCTTTTTAGCCATGGTATTCATGATGCAGGGTCATATACTCGATGCATTAGTTAGCAGCACAATTATTGATATCAACATATTTCCATGGAACCTTTGGAATCTTTGCCGCGGCTTTACTGCTCCGATATTCCTGATGGTAAGCGGCGCCGTCCATGCCTTTGCCACCAAGCGCGATGAGAACGGTAACGTTCGAGCCGACATTGTTGCTAAGAGAATCAGATGGGGCTTAACTATTATCGGTATTGGTTACCTTCTTGTGTTCCCGGCTGGCAGAGTGTGGGATTTGCCATTTGTGAGTGCAGGTGGGTGGAACGCATTTTTTGCTGTTAACATTCTTCAGTTGACCGGTGTAACGATTTTGTTATTTATTGTTACAATGTCATCTACCACCTCAGTTAAAACGATGGGCTTTAGAGCGTTGATAGTTTCGGCATTAATTGTTGCAGCAACACCTATTATACAATTCGGCCAGGTATCATCGGTCCTACCTGGATGGTTCAGGGCATATTTAACTTCTGCCGAAGGTTCAATTTTTCCGGTATTTCCGTTTAGTGCCTTTCTCTTTCTTGGTTTAGCAATTGGTTGTAGGCTGCATTCGGTTCCTTCGGAACGAAGGGATGCAGTACTTAAGAAGTATGGGTGGAGAGTTGGTATTGCTGTTGCGTTATTCGCCGTTGTGCTTCAAGGTGTACTCCTTGCATCGGGAGTTTCCAACGACATTCTGGAGCACCAGATGAGCATCATACTCTTTTTGAGGCGCGCAGGTGTTGTGATGATTTTCTTTAGCATCTGTGTTTCGATACTTGAATACACATATCAATTTCGACAATGGTACTCGTTGTTTGGAACGAAATCGCTATACATTTATGCAATTCACCTTTTACTTTTATTTGGAACACCGTGGACAGAAGGGATTGGAAGAACTCATTACCGATCTCTTGACCTGCTCGAGGGGATTGCAATTGCCATGGGTATCATGTTTTTGACCTTGTCGGTAGCCTGGCTGATTGATTGGTATGCCAGGCAGACGTGGGCCTTCCGTGCAAGAACAGCCCTCCTCTATGTTGGAACTACAACACTTGTGTACCTACTAATTTTATAATTTCACAGCCTACCTTAAAAGGGGCTTATGGGCTGGGTGCGTTGCGTATTCGGGACACTGGCAGCATCAATCATTGTCTTTATCATAGGCCAGCCATTTGCAATGGCTCAGGCAGACTCATGCCTTCCGTGTAAAATTCCATGTGCCCGACCTCAGGATAAATCATTTTCTGTTCGATTAACAGGCGGCCGGACAGACCCGAACCGACAGTTTATGAGCGTTGTACGCGATACCACAGTCGTTGCGTCGGAGACTGTCCAATCCGTCCGGCTATTCTTTCTTGACGACGGAGTGTGTCGGGACACATCTATTCAAATCGATCATATCGATGCATTTGTGATGGGCGTTACCTTAGGGAAGGTTCCGCCTTTGTATGTACCGGTGAAGCCAGTACGCGAGTACATGAAAAGCACAGACCCTAAGGCAGACCTTAATTACTTTGAAGTAAGCGGATTCCTTGCCTATGCAGGTAAGGACGAGTCGACGGAATCTCCCCAGCAGATAGGTATTAACTATGTTTATTATGGTGCTGGTGTGCTTATTGCTCCTTTTGGCAGTCTTCTGGGTGATAAGATTTCCTTAGGGCTGGGTGCGAGCGGTTTGTTTGAGGGGGGGAGGCTGCGTATTCCCGCACTTGGACAGCTGCGGTACACATTTGCCTCGACAAGAGTTGAAAATAGCGTCAGATACATTCCTTCGAATTGTCAGTTCCAGTGCGAAAGCTCAGCAGTCGAATCAGTAAAACTTGATTCGTCGTACCAGAAGCGTCCGGGACCAGATGAGGTCGACTCGTCGGCAGTTATGGTTATGGAGCGTGTAGCTGTAAGAGATTCACTTGCTCCCTTTCTATATGCCGAGGGTGGCATCATCTTCGATGGAGGTTTCGAAGGGTCGGGTTCGGAACCATCGGTGAACCCCGAAGATTACTCACAATATTTACTTGGTGCTGGTGCCGGTATTCCTATCATCCCCGCTCTGAATGTTAGCCTCGGTTATCGGATGATGAGGTTGAATTTGAGAACGCCCTGTGAAAATTGCGAAAATATTTTTCAGGTAAACACAAACATTGTGCATAGCGTTCTGTTGCGAGTTGCACTGCATCTTGATTGGTGAACATCATGAAGCGAATCCTGATAGTATTTGCAATTGTTACGGTATTAAGTGCATGCCAGGAAGCAACGCAACCATCAGATCTTACGGCAACACGAACAGTGTCCGTCGAAGTTAGAAATGATCAGCGTGAGCCAGTAGCTGATGCCGACATCTCATGGCTGAAATATACAGGCAAGCTGGCTCCAATGTCCGGTCAAGGATTAACGGGTAAGGATGGCTTTTCTCGTTTTGTAATTCCAAACGTTGCAACGAAACGTGATTCGATACGGCTTACAATCAAACCTCCCAACAGAGAACCATATAGCGGCATCAGTGCTCAGTCGTTTGATATTTCAATATGTAACGATACGGCGGTATCACTGAGTTTGTCCAAGCAGATTGGCTGTGGAACAACTACAATCGCCGATACGATAATCATGGAGGCATGCCCCGAAACAGGGCAGGTAGTTGCAACGGAATGCCGGTTTTATTCTTCCGATTGTCCACCGGGATTGGTCTTCTCTGCAAGTCAAACTGCCTTTGAAGATATCAGCTTGAATATTGCACCTTCCGGAACTACATCATCGGCAGTGATGGTCTGCGCCAACTATTCACCCTCTGACATCGATCGGCCGATACAAGTCTTTGAAACATCACTCGAAGGTAGAGATCCAGCGTCAAATACGGTTCAGCTCAGGATTGCGTTAACAGTGATTGGACGTGTGAATTGTACTCCGTGCCCGTGTCCTGATTTTACAGACCAGTCCTACACAACAAAGAAGATTTGTGTTGGCAGTGAATATGAGATAGTGATTCCTTTCGATTCTATTTCTAGTCCCATGCCTGGCGGATCCGATTGCGTGTATGAGTTTATTCTCGAACAACCGGTCAATGATCCTTCATTCGAAGTGGCAGGATCAAATTCATTTATGGTTCGGGGTGGGCAAACACCTCTGGCTCAGACGATTAGGGTAAGGGGTACACAGACGGGCGACATCAAACGTTCATTGGTCTATAGCGTTTCAACGCGAAGGTCCAGTGGCGGCGCTGCCCAGTCTTGCGAATCACGTTATATAACAAACGTTACAGTTCCGGTACAGGCAGGTACTTGCAGGGTTCAGCCCCTTATTGCAGATACGTTGAAAAAGTGTGTCTTCAGCGACTCTTCAACAACCGATACTGTCTACCTGGTTAACGATGGCGATTGCGAAGTTGCATTTAGCGTCGATGTAGACCGACCAACATTTTCACTTTCGCAGTCGGGTACTGTAATCGTGGCGGCGAAAGACAGCATACCAATAATAATCCGATTTAACGCTTCTAAATTCGACTGGGATAACAATCCGGCATCGCCTTCGGGCTCACGCGGCGAAAAGCCGTTTATGGCAACGCTGAGAATACGCGGATGCGATACTGCCGACGTGCCGCTAAATGGAAGCGCATGGGTGATATGCAGCGCATTCAAATATCAATGCCTGCGACAGTTCCGTCCACCCAGCTATCCCGACGTCTACGCTGAAAGCATACAGCTCGTTGAAAATAAAACTGACATTATTTATCAAAATGACAATCAAACTTTCAAGGTCTACGATATTTATATAGAAAACATTACGCTTGTTGGTGGTACCTACAGTGCCATCCTGGGCTCCGGAAAGGATAGAAACGGATTCAACTATGGTCGGTTCTATAGCATTGCAACAGGATTCACTATTAATCCGGGTCAGTCTGTCTGCGACACGTATCCGGCTACAGCGCAGTCGATATGCAACAGCATGAAGGCAGACCCGCAGATGGGCCAGAACCCAAGCGTGGCTTTGAAAGAAGGAGATGTAGTACTATTCGTGGAAGAAGCCGGACAACAATGCGCACTCATTTGGATTCAATCTATTGCTCCAGACCGGCCAGGGCCCAATTCACTCCCCGCAGTTTGTATCGAAATCTGTTATCCGGTGTTTACACTATGAAGCAATGCATGGCAATAGCAGTACTGCTGAATGTAATCTTCATGGATTCAACAGCACAGGATGCCGATCCCATGAAGGAAATAATCAGAGACGTGAATCTGAACGATGGTGCTGAAACGTATGCACTGTCATTCAGAACTTTAGATAAGGGGCTCGAAGCATGGATTACAATGGCTTCTGAAGTGGGAGATGTGGGATCGAGACTCTTAGCACGCTCAGAGTGCACTCCCGAGGGGTTTCGACAGCCCGTGATTGTTGATGATGAAGCGCTTAATGCTCGCACATCGCTGTATAATGGCGTTCCTACTTTCAATCCGTGCAATCCGAACGAAGCAGTCGTTGTGTCAGACAGAGCGGCATCAGGAACGTCGCGAAGGTCAAATGATCTTTACTTAGTTCAATACGACAACAACAAGTGGACATCACATCGGATGTCTGTGAACTCATCTGGCTGGGATGATACGCCTGCTTTTGGAACCAATGGGAATACACTATACTTTTCATCGGACCGGCGCAACCCAGGTTCCGGAGCAGCCGACCTATTTGTTTCGAAACGCAATGGATCGGAATGGAGTGAACCTGTTCTGCTGTCGTCCATCTGCACAGATAGGCATCACGAAGCATCGCCTTTTGTGAGCCCCGACGGTCGGTTGTATTACTCAACAAATACACACGGCGATCAGGATATATGGTCGGTTGCATTGGATGCCGAATCGGGATTACCCGCGGGTGAACCTATAAAGTTGGAGATACCCGGAGTTAATGTTAAAGGAAGTGATGAATATCATCCCGTGATATCACCCGGAGGTAGCTGGCTGATTTTTTCATCCAACCGACTAACCGGAGTTCAGCATGGCGAATTCAGATTGTACTACAAGCGCTTGCCTCCTATCGTTCACACACTTAATCTGCGTGTAACTGCTCGCACAAAGATCCGCGATGTTCTGAAACAGAAATATTTTGGAAAGCTTGACTCGATATTCAACGTCCGCACAAGCATCGAAGTTCAGCACTTGCCATCGGTTGAACGCAGTGGATTGAATTCCGATGCCGATGGAAGAGCAGCAATTACAATATCATCTGCAAACATTGAAGGACCGTATGCTGATACTAGAACACAGACGTTTGTGTTATCGGCTACGCCACATACTCCCGGATTCACTGGTGGTGTAGATACAGTTGTTATCGACGTTACGAATTGCACAGGCGATTTTGATCATGTTCTATATCTCGACGATACAACATCACAATCGAAAAACTGCGAGTTCACCTTCCGAACCTTCAATGTTCCGTTCTTTGTAACAACATATTGGTGTCCCACCACAAGAAAGTACAGAAAGTACACTCCATGCACTTCGCTGTTTGTCGACGATGTTAACTGCGAGACTTTAAGCCAGCCTGAGCACTGCACAACTAACGAAGCCTATCAATACACCTTTGTCCCTGCCAAGCTCGTTAGATCTGCTCGGAGTGGAGAAAACTGTGTTAACTATGATGAATTCAACGAGAACGGAGCGCAGTGGGCCGACGTGGTAGATGCAAACATTGAGCGAATGCGCGATGAAGTGAGTGCAGTATTAAATGAGCCATGTATTCAAGAGGCGATATCGCGGGGCAATGATATAGAGGTTACGTACATTGGAACAACGGACGATCGGTCCATTCATCCGAAATGTCAGTACACCGGATTGTCGCTCAACGAAATCAGAAAAATTGCACCTGACATCGACATCAATCCCGAAATAGCATCCTTTATCGAAAATGGGAAGCGATTCAACGGAGGTGGGTATGGTGGTAACGCCGGAGGTAATCAACTGCTGAGTGACTTGCGATCTCTATATTTTGCTATTCTATTTGATAATGTTTGCAAGGAAACAATAACAACATATCGCAATCTGCGTAGTGCAGGAAGAATTAAGGTAGCATCTCGAGGTCAGGCTATTGATCAACGTGATTTGCCATACGAATTCAAACGCGCTGCCGGTGTCGATATACGCATCCCAAAGTTTGAGATGATCAGCAAAGGATTCGACGCCCATCCACACAGGACGATTCATTTATGCGAGGGCGGAACCTGTCGCTAGGAAGTTGTAAGACCCTTTGCAAGCTTAGCCTCAAGTCGCTCCTGCAAAACCTCTCGTGCCTGTCGAGATAGCAAACCAAGTCCGATTATACTTTGCCGAAGTGTGAATGCCTTGTCGAGCGGAAACCCTTGTGCGTCCAATACCCACGACAAAAAGATGCCATCGGAAAATCCGGATTCAAGTAACGCGAATGATTTCGCATCAACCTTGTTAAACCAGCCTGCGGCAACAAGGTCCGATGTAAGTCTGGCTCCCAGTTCTTTGAGAAACGTACGTGTTTTGTTAATACGCTCGAGAAACAGCGGGTTATCGGTACGAAGCGCATGTGCCCAGAACTCGAGGATTAAGGGGGCTTGATCTGCCCGGCTTTGATAAAATTCAACAGCGCTATCGCGAATAGCATCTACCTTCGACAATGCATCCTGTGCTGCATTAACACGCTGAGTGATAACGGTTTCGTAATCACTCATCCATGCATCATACACTGCAAGAAATAATTCCTCTTTTGTGCGGAAGTACTCATAAATGGTGCCCTTGCCAATATCGGCTGCGTTGGCAATCTCTTGCATTTTCGATTCATTGTATCCTTTTTTAGAAAATACATCGGCTGCATACCGGATAATATCCTGGCGTTTAGCGGATTTGTTCACGGAAGCTGACATATCACGCCTTTGCAGACACCATCTTCTGATGGTCCTTTAGAAAGGCATCGAGGCCAGCGTCTGTGAGTGGATGTTTCATCGCCTGCATTAGCACGTTATACGGTGTTGTTGCAATATGTGCACCAGCCTTGGCAACCTCTAACAAGTGCATAGGGTGGCGAATTGAAGCCGCAATAATCCGTGCTTCAAGACCATGCAGATCCCAAATTTCACACGTCTCTTCAATAGCCCTCACACCGTCTGTAGTAATATCGTCGAGCCGACCGATGAACAGGCTCACATAGGTTGCACCGGCATTCGCAGCAATTAGCGCTTGTAACGGAGTGAACATAAGAGTCACGTTGGTGGGTATTCCATTATCTGCAAGTTCTCTTACGGC
>JAGVJW010000057.1 GCA_020050895.1 bacterium
ATCTTCATGCTGAATTGACGGTCTTTGAAAAGGATGTCCCTCTCATCAAGATCGGCCAGAAAGTCCGATTCACATTAGCAAACGAAACATTGGAGCGAACGGCAACGGTTTATCTCATTGGTCGTGAAATCGGTGCCGAGAGAACAATACGCATTCATTCTCATATAGACCGTAAAGACAGAGACCTCCTGCCGGGCATGTATCTCAAAGCAATTATCGAGACTGGCGGAGACTCCGTGAATGCCCTGCCTAATGAAGCAATAGTTGATTACCAGGGAAAGAAGTACATATTCGTACCAATCGAGAACATGCACGAGAAGAAACCAACAAACAAGACACACGTGTCAGGGGGCCAGCAATTCAACATGATTGAAGTACGGACAGGAAAGAGTGAATCGGGGTTTACAGAACTTGTCTTGCCAGAGGATTCAACGATGGATAGACGTGTTGTTATCAAAGGAGCATACTCCATTCTGTCGAAGATCATGAACAGCGAAGAGGAGGAATGAGGAAGAAGTTGTGTGAAGCCAAATCCCAATACTGATTTCAATTTGACTGTTGAAAAAGCCCCCTTACATTGACCATCGTTGACGGAGAAATCTCGATTGCACCAGGAATTCTGGTTCTTGACTTGCAATACCAACAATGCAGCAACATCAGATGATAACGCTGATTGCAGGTAGCCTTGTATTGAGCGCTCTGCATGCACTCATACCGAATCATTGGCTGCCAGTATTAGCTATTGCCAAGAAGGAACACTGGTCGATGGCTAAGACGACGCGAGTAACCCTTGTTACTGGGCTCTCGCATGCGTTAAGTACTGTGCTGATTGGCTTCGTTATTGGCATTGCAGGAATTGAGCTAGCTGAAAACGTGGAGTCCTTCACGCGATACATTGCACCTGCTGTGCTCATTACACTAGGCTTGTTTTATATCTACCAACATCACAGGCATAAACACTTTCATGTTCACCGAGAAGTATCAACCGACACTAAGGTAATTGCAGGTCTGGCGATAGCAATGTTCTTTTCACCCTGCCTTGAAATTGAAGCATATTTCTTGCTGGCAGGGGCTCAAGGTTGGTCGATGCTGATGATGCTGGCATTGCTCTACACCGTTGTAACGATTACTGGAATGGTCTTGTGGGTTCGATTAACATTTACTGGCTTGATCAGATTTAATTGGCACGCTATCGAACACTATGCAGGAATTATAACTGGCGCAACACTTGTGCTAACAGGTATCATTTCGTTGTTTATTCAATAAATGAGCCACTAAAAGTGATTATTAACACATGAAGGTACATCAACGTATTCAAAAAAGTTGGCTGTCGGCCATAATCAGTCTTTTGTTACTGAGCGCAGGAATTGTGTTGGAATACATTATTCAGCCACAATGGTTTACCGACGTTGCCCGATTTACTTGGTTTGCTGCAGCATACATACCGGTAGGTATACCGGTGTTTTGGAAGGGAATTCGCATTGCCCTTAGAGGAGATGTTTTTACAGAATTCATGTTAATGAGCATTGCAACACTTGGTGCCTTTTTCATTGGAGAGTATCCGGAAGGTGTTGCTGTAATGCTGTTTTACTCAGTAGGTGAAATATTTCAGGATGCTGCCGTCGGCAGAGCAAAGCGAAGCATAAAGGCATTATTAGATGTTCGACCAGACAATACGAATGTGCTACGAGACGGAAGATATGTAACGGTTGCTTCTTCAGAAGTAAACGTAGGTGAAACTATCCAGGTAAAAGTTGGCGAGCGAGTATCGTTGGATGGAGAACTGATATCTGAAACAAGTACTTTCAACACTGCAGCACTCACCGGAGAAAGCAAACCTCGAACGATTGACAAAGGTGAGGCAGTACTTGCAGGTATGGTAAACGAACAGAAAGTAGTCGAGGTTAGAACGACAAAACTCTTTAACGACAGTTCATTGTCAAGAATTCTTACGCTTGTTCAAGATGCCACTTTTCGTAAGGCTCCAACGGAATTATTCATTCGCAAGTTTGCGCGAGTGTACACTCCCATCGTAGTCTTTCTGGCAGTAGCCTTAACCCTGCTTCCCTATTTCTTTGTTAATGAATACGAATTCAGCACTTGGTTATACCGTGCGTTGATCTTTCTCGTCATTTCATGTCCGTGTGCTCTGGTAATTGCAATTCCGCTCGGATATTTTGGCGGCATTGGTGCAGCCTCGCACCACGGTATCCTTTTCAAAGGTTCCAACTATCTCGATCTGATGTCAAAAGTCGATACAATTGTTATGGATAAAACAGGAACGCTTACTAAGGGAGTGTTCAAAGTTCAGAACGTTGTGGCAACATCAGATGAAAGCGATTGGATTCCGTTGGTCGCGGCCTTGGAATCACAATCAACGCATCCAATCGCAAAAGCATTAGTTGAATATGCAGGTAATGTATTTGAGAGCGTTCAGGTAACGTCGGTAGAAGAGATCAAAGGTCATGGTCTTCAGGGATTCGTAGATGGGAACCACGTATTAGCGGGCAACCTTGCGTTGTTAGAAAAATTCGGAATCGACGCGAGTGAAAGCATTCATAGTGAGTCCGACACCATCGTTGCTGTTGCAGTGAACAACAAGTTTGTGGGAAGTATCACCATCGCGGACGAACTCAAGGAGGACAGCAAGGAAACCATTCAGCGGATGCATTCACTCAATCTAAAAACGATAATCCTGAGTGGCGACCAACAGGGAGTTGTTAACAAGATTGCACTGGATTTGAATATCGACGAAGCGTATGGCGATCTTCTGCCTGAGCAAAAAGCAGCGAAGGTAGAGGAGATTATGTCGGGAAAGAAGAGCCCGACAGTTTTTGTAGGCGACGGTATCAACGATGCCCCTGTTCTGGCCATCAGCGACGTCGGCATTGCAATGGGCGCTCTTGGAAGCGATGCTGCCATTGAAACAGCCGATGTGGTAATTCAAACCGATCAGATATCAAAGATTATAACTGCTATTAATATCAGCAAGAATACAAGACGAATCGTGTGGCAGAACATTTCATTAGCCTTTGGAGTTAAACTCATCGTACTTACGCTCGGCGCCGGAGGAATAGCCACCATGTGGGAGGCAGTGTTCGCAGACGTTGGAGTTGCCCTTCTGGCCATTTCAAATGCGGTTAGAATTCAAAAAGTGTAGGACATAAACGTTGAGAGTCATTCCTCGATTTATATAATTCTTCCCTCAGCGAACCACAACAAAACCAGTAGCCAAATGGAACGAGATCAGCAAATATTTCCATGCCGGGTATCCGTAATACCCGGCATCATTGTCATTTTTTGCCATTACACCGCCATGCCGGATATCACGGATACCCGGCATCACGAATTATTCATATTCCGTTCATAGTTGGCAACTTCCATTTCTTATTACCGCACTCAATATCAGTTTGAGATAGCAAGAACGGTCTTTCTCTAAACCAGATTTAATATCTTTATTGCATGAAAAACTTTACCACATGTCTTTGGTTTGATAATGAAGCCGTAGAAGCTGCAAACTTTTACGTATCCGTTTTCCCTAATAGCAAAATTATAGACACTACTCCCTACGTTACCGATACTCCTTCGAGCAAACCAATGGGCTCGGTGATGCTAGTTAATTTTGAAATCAACAGGCAACCCTTCATTGCCTTAAATGGGGGACCTTTTTTCAAAATAAATGAAGCTGTTTCTTTTCAGATTTTATGCAGGGACCAGGAGGAGATAGACTATTATTGGGCGAAATTATCAGCAGTACCAGAATCTGAGCAATGCGGATGGGTAAAAGATAAATTTGGGGTTTCTTGGCAAATATTGCCGGATAATTTGGCTGAGTTAATAAAATCCGAAGCAGGTATGAAAGCTTTTCTTGGAATGAAAAAAATCGATGTTGAGACCCTTAGGCGCGCATAAAAAATGAAATGGGAATAACTGCTTTCCGTGGCATGTTCCCCGGCAGCATATGCCTCCCGGCAAGTTCCCCGGCAGCATATCTCTCCCGGCAAGTTCCCCGGCAGCATATGCCTCCCGGCATCAGTCCGATGTCAGCCAATAGGTGTTCACTGTGCCTTTGCCCTTC
>JAGVJW010000104.1 GCA_020050895.1 bacterium
GAAAAACCACGATAAAATGGGCATGGATTCAACGCAGCTCGTGTATGCCTGCCCCATGCATCCGGAAGTAAAAGGCAAGAAAGGCGACAAATGCCCGAAATGCGGCATGTTGATGGAGCCTGTAAAGCAGAAGGGTCATGAGAATGGCGATCACAAAGATGACGACCATGAGAATGACGATCACGATCATGAGGACGACAATCATGATCATGATAAATGATGCTAAATATTATTAGCTACAGACAACTCACATCAACCCGTCGCTTATTTTTGGGCGAGCTCAGCCATGTTAATTTTATTGGCTATTGCTTGCGCTGCGTCGATGCCGTTCTGTTGCGAACCGTCGATTTCAATATAGAACCGACCGGCAATACTTTACGAAAGATTTACCCGTCCATCGGTCTTCCCGACTCTCTTATACCCGCTAATTAGCGGGTTATCTGTTTGGAAGGTTTCTGATGTCTCGTTTTTATTCTCAATCTTCATCTTAAGTGCAAACATTGCCGTGGCCCCGGCAAATCCCACTTCGCTGTTGTTGTAGTCAGTAATGTTGACGTTAATCTCACCACCGTCGGGATTGGTGTATGTAACCTTGGCGTTCGAATACGACATACCGGGAACGTCTACCGATCCTCCATCAGGTTCCTGCCTAGTATAGCCACTAATTGCTCCCGGTAGGAATTTCTGAAGCTCTTCGTACGGCATTGAAAGAGTGTCTCCACGCTGCACACGCTCCTTACGCAATTTTTGCATGTCGTCCATCGCTTTTGATGCATCGTCTGCCGACTCTGCAATGCTGTTCATGTTTTGCACTACTTCCATGGCTTTCTGAGCATCGCCACCGCATGATATAACGAAGATTGCAAGCGTAAAAAACAGAATTACCTTGTTGAACATTATTTACTCCCGGCGTGTACAAACTGGTTGAATTTGGGTATAAACCTACAAAGGTTTGACAAAGTATGGTACAGTGTATGAAAAAATGATGTAACTTTTAAAGAACTATAGGGGTTAACTACCCGCGTCCATCACATTGGAACAAAGGTCACGGTTGCCAACAACATAACAGGGAAAGGCATTCGACCATTATTCGTCGCTAATGAAATGGCTCGTATAACAACAAAAATTAAAACTGAATCTGACATTTCTCAACATGAATTTGGCAGAGACGTCGAGGCAGATCTTAAGATTCTTCTCAATGAAGGCAAGCGTCTACTTCCGCGTTTCAATGCTGTCCTTGTTGAAAAGGCATTCCGGTTTTGCGTCGAGGCTCACGTGCAGGATGTACGTGCCACTGGCGAGCCCTACTATACTCATCCCTTACATGTGGCGTTGATTGTTATCAGGGAAATTCCACTCGACGATGTAAGCGTGATGGCAGCATTGCTTCACGACGTTGTGGAAGACACCGAGTATTCGCTCAAAGATCTTGAGCACGAATTTGGCCACGAGGTTGCTGCCATTGTTGACGGAGCAACAAAAATCAGCGATGTTTTTGAAAGTCGAGTAATTACGCAGGCTGAGAACTACCGAAAGCTTCTCCTATCGCTTGTAAACGATGTCAGAGTCATCCTGATCAAATTCGCCGATCGCCTGCATAACATGCGAACAATCGAAGGGTTGCCGCGTGAACGCCAGGAACGAATGGCTCGCGAGACGATGGATTTGTATGCCCCTTTCGCACACAGATTTGGTCTGGGAAATATTAAATGGGAACTCGAAGATTTAGCGTTTAAGGTACTTAATAAAGATGCTTACGATTCAATTAAGCGCCAATTGAACACAACCCGTCAGGAACGTACGCAGTTTATTGAACGGTTTTCACGCCCTATAGAGGAGAAACTAAGAGAGCAAAATTTAAAGTTTGAAATTAGTGGCAGACCGAAACACCTTCACTCCATCTACAAGAAGATGGTTACACAAGGAAAAACTCTGGATGAGTTGTACGATCTGTTTGCGGTAAGAATTATCCTTGAATCCGAAGACAACAATGACTGCTTCCTTGCATATGGTATAGTAACAGAGATTTATCGGCCGGTACCTGAGCGCTTTAAGAATTACATTTCCATGCCTAAGAAGAATGGTTATCGATCGCTACATACCACCGTGATTTCTTCGGACGGTAAACGGATCGAAGTGCAGATTCGGACTCGTGCCATGCACGATTTTGCAGAGCGAGGCGTAGCCGCTCATTTCCGATATAAGGCTAATGCAGGTGCAACAGCTTCGTGGATCGATAGTAAAGATCTTGAGGAATGGGCAAACTGGGTCAGGGATATATTCGAAAACGCTGGAGACCAGGCAGCAGAACAATTACTGGAAAGCTTTAAGCTCAACCTATACCAGGATGAGATCTATGTTTTTACCCCCAAAGGAGATTTGCGAATTCTTCCGAAGGGGGCTACACCAATAGACTTCGCCTTCGACATTCACTCACAGGTGGGTGCGCGATGTATCGGTGCAAAGGTGAATGGAAAGATTGTCCCGCTCGACCATATACTGCAAACAGGTGACCAAGTTGAAATACTAACGAGCAGAAATCAGACTCCGCATAGAGACTGGGAACGGATTGCAGTTACTCACAAGGCAAAAACCCACATCCGAAGAATTCTTAATGAGGAAAGAAGGAATCAGGTCTCTGCGGGAAGGGACATATGGGAAAAGCGAGCCCGAAAGGCAAACATTCATATCAATGATGATGAGCTGGAGAAAATTAGTACACTGTTAAAGTTTGAAAATCGATCCGATTTCTTTGCTGCCTTGGGATCCGGTACACTCTCTCCGGATTCCGCCGTCGAGATGGTGCAGGATAAGATCAAACCACAGGCTCAGGACGCAGAGATTAAGCCAGATGAGGCATTTTCTCTTAAACAATTTTATGATACTGCTCGCGAGAGCTCAAATGGCGTATTCATCGTGGGGAACGATGCTGGCACTTCGAAGGTGATGTTCTCTTATGCCCGATGTTGTAATCCTGTCCCAGGCGATGAAGTCATTGGCGTTGTAACAATAGGAAGTGGCATTAAAGTTCACAGAACATCATGTCATAATGTTCGGGATCTACAGGAAAAACTAAAACCACGCATCGTAGAACTACACTGGAGCAAGAAGTGGCATGGAGAATTTCTTGCTGCGGTGAAGATTACAGGAGACGATAGACCAGGAATGTTAAACGACATTACCAGCGCCGTCATATCTGTACATAAAACCAACATCAGAGGCGTGAATATCGACGCATTCGATTCCTTATTTGAGGGCATACTTACTGTATATGTAACCGACACTGAACATTTAAGCAGAATTTTCGACAAACTCAAGAAAATCAAGGGTGTCAGATCGGTTGAACGATTCGAAGGTTAGGTGCAAATTCCGGATACAGCTATATTTGTTTTGCAATCGAGCGCCCCTTTGTAGGACCTACGTTGAACTTACAAGTCATACTTTTTTCCGTCTTTGCCATCGGAGCTGTTGCATCCGCAATAGCAACCATCAGCAGCCGCAATCCAGTTGCTTCTGCAATGTCTCTTGTTGCTCACTTTTTCATGCTTGCAGGATTATACCTCACGCTTGAAGCTCAATTTGTTGCCGCTGTTCAGGTTCTGGTATACGCTGGCGCAATCATGGTGCTGGTAGTGTTTGTAATTCTTCTGCTCAATCTTGGTAAGGAACAACAGTTAGCGGAAAGGGGCAGCGTGATCAGACTTACTCTTGGAAGTTTTACTGCCGGATTGTTTGCCTTGGTAATCGTTCTTGCACTGTTAGCAACACCAACAGGACTTAATCATTTAGCAAAAAATGCCGTTGAAATAGGAACCACTGAAGCTATCGGACAGAGTTTATTTACGCAATATTTATTCCCGTTCGAAGCTGTATCCCTGCTGCTGCTAGCTGCTCTTATTGGTGCCGTGATATTGGCAAAGAGAAGCATGAAGGAAGGCACCTGACGATGATAACATCAATACCTCTTGACTACTACTTGATTCTTTCGGCGTTTTTGTTTGTTACCGGGATAATCGGAGTAATCACTCGGCGCAATGCAATCATCATCTTCATGTCGATTGAGTTGATGCTCAACGCTGTGAACTTGTCAATGGTTGCTTTCTCGGCGTTTTCCGGAGACATTGCCGGGCAGATGTTTGTGTTTTTTATTATGGCAGTTGCTGCTGCCGAAGCAGCCGTTGGACTTGCGATTGTCCTAGCTCTGTTCAGACGAAAAAAATCAGTTTATGTCGATGAAGTAAACATTATGAAATGGTGATAAACATGTTTCGAATTCTTGCCTTTGTTGCCGTCGTTGCTCTCACTGCCTGTTCAACGCAGGGTCCTTCGGATACGGCCAAATTGCTCACCTACGATGAGCTTATTACAACTCCCGGATACGCATGGTTTCCGGCTGAAATGTCTCTGTACACTCCGGATCAGGCGATGGTTGATACTATTGCCAAATACTATAACCCAGCTACACAGAAAATCTCCGTCTTCGTTTCGCCTACGTGTGCGTGCACAGGTTCCAAACGCTTGTTCCCCCGCACCATCAAGGCGCTGGTTGCTGCTGGAGTAGATATTAAGGTTATTGAATTTTGGTCTATGCGTACTGTTGCAGACATGCACCCGTATAGTTCCACGGTTTCCGTAAAGGAAATTCCAACAGTGGTTGTTCTCAACAACGGTGTTGAGTCTGGCAGGATCGAAGAGAGCAATTTCACCGAAACTAATTCTGATACGTTAATTGCAAATGTGATTGCTCAGCGCTAAGGCAATTCTCAGCAGGTTAGGCTACCCCCCAATATCTCTTTGATATGAGGCGCAGATGGTTTATCTATCTGCAACTAGAGTCAGTGCACATGCGTTGCAACGGTAACGGACTCTCTGCAATGCAGTCTGTAATACAATAATTTGTTTGTAAGGGGCATGTACATTGTTCTGTATCGCCGCTGCACTACTAGAGGAGAACCGTATGGTTATTGTTCAGACGATATTCATATTGTGCGTTTGTATCTGTGCAAGTATCGATGGGAAGGCAGCGAGCGCCAATCTGCAGGTTGTCCATAACAGTGCCGATCCGGCACTTGTTTCGGTAGATGTATACATGAACGGTGGTTTGAAGTACGACGATATGCAGTTTCGTACATCATCCGCTGTAGATCAACTTACGTTCACTAGCCCAGTAATTATTAGTGTTGCATATGCTTCAAGTACCAGCGAAGCTGATGCTTTTTTCAGGGATACCATAAACCTCTCTGATAATGCAAACATCATTCTCATTTTAACAGGTGTCCTCAATCCCTCGATGTTTGCTCCCAATCCAAGCCCGAAC
>JAGVJW010000105.1 GCA_020050895.1 bacterium
AATCCACATTCTGCGCATGACAGCCTCGCTTAATCGTTGTGCAAAACTCTTCAAAAACTGCTCGATAGCTGCGCTGTATGTGCATTGGCTGCGTAGTGAGCTCCTCACCGCTTTCCATGTCCCTAAAAACGGCTGCAGAACTAAAGTTGAAATCAACTTCGCGTGGATCGAGAATGTGCATGACGAGTACGTCGTGCTTGTCGTGACGAAAATGCCGAAGCGCCTGAAGCAGCGAGGCAGGTTCATCAAATAAATCACTGATAATAATGACGAGTCCCCTGCGAGTAAGTCTTTCGGCCAACCGATGCAATGCAAATGCCGTCCCCGTAGTACTCTGCGGCTGCGCTGCTTCGAGACTGCGAATGATTTCGCGCGCGTACGATGATTTCGACCTGGGTGGGACGTAGGTATTGATGTCGGAAGTATATAGGGCTATTCCCGCGGCATCTCTCTGTTTAAGCACCAGGTATGATAGTGATGCTGCCAGATACGATGCATACTGAAATTTTGTGATGTTGCCGGCCGATGCATAACCCATGGAGGCACTCATATCGAGTGCTATCATGCACCGAAGATTTGTTTCATCTTCATATTGTTTAACATAAAACCTATCGGATCTGCCGTAGATTTTCCAGTCGATGTGTTTTAAGTCGTCACCTGGACGATACTGTCTATGCTCGCTGAACTCAGCAGAGAAGCCATGAAACGGCGATCGGTGCAAGCCGGTGATGAAGCCCTCTACAACAAGCCGGGCACGCAACTCCATGCTGCCAAGTTTGGCAACAACATCGGGATGAAGGTAGGTAGTAACGCTATCCATATTCGTCGGCATTCACCGACGTTTACGCATCCTCATTCGTGCCGTGGAGATTGAAGTATGTTGCATGGAGCAGTGCAAAGCGTACCAGACCGGCAGCATTGTTCACTCCAAGCTTATCCATAATTCGTGCACGGTGCGTTTCTACTGTGCGCGGACTGATAAACAATCTCTTTCCAATTTCCTGGCTGGTAAGCCCCTTAGCAACAAGCGTAACAATCTCTTCTTCGCGTTTTGTAAGAGCTATCGGTGGCTCAGATTCCCTTGCTTCAACGGCCTTGCCTTCGAGCAGGTTTAGAACAGTCTTACTAAACACGCGCTCCCCTATTTGAACATGTTTGATAGCCTGAACTAGTTCCTGCGAGCCGACTTCTTTAGAAAGGTATCCGTCGGCGCCTGCATACATCGCTCTCTCAATCGATGAAGGATCTTCAGCAGAACTCAACATAATGATAGAAATGGATTGCATATCGGATTTAATCCGCTGTGCAGCCTCGATGCCGTTAACGTTAGGCATGAGAACATCCATGAGGATAACATCCGGTTTCAGGGATCGAGCAAGGTCGATCGTCTGCGCACCGTTAACAGCCTCAGCCACCACCTCAATATCAGGCGTATTTGAAACTAATCGCCTGATGCCGATGCGTGAAATTTCATGATCATCGGCGATGATGATTCGAATGGGATTCCCGACCCCGCTCATATCGAACCTAGTGTATGTTTTTACGTACTTAAAAATACGAACGAAATCGATACCGACACAGTAAAAATCTTGGTATCAGGACGAAAGTTCAAGCCTGATTTCTGTCAACTGTCTAAGCCAAGTCTGTGGCTTGGCATCACTTGGCATCCGCCAATCGGCCCGCGGTGAGAGAGCTACCGACCCAATCTTTACGCCGTCGGGCATACACGAGCGTTTAAACTGGTGGTTGAAGAAACGTCTGATGAAAATTTCGAGCCAGCCAACAATCTGTTCCTGTGTGTACTTATTCTCGAACGCAAGGCAGGCAAGAATTGCTACATTTCGTACAGGTTCTTCGAGACGGATGAGATGGAACAGAAAAAAGTCGTGAAGCTCGAATGGTCCTATCATGTCTTCGGTTCGTTGAGCAATAATCCCCTCATCGGTAGGAGGAAGCAGCTCCGGAGAAATCGGCGTGTCTAGAATGTCGCGTAATACCTCTCGTGTTTTAGCATCGGCTTTCGACTCTGCAAACCACTCAATCAGATGTCGGACAAGTGTCTTTGGCACACCACTGTTTACATTATACATCGACATTTGATCGGCGTTATATGTGCTCCAGCCAAGAGCCAGCTCGCTCAGGTCGCCTGTGCCCACTACCAAGCCCCCTACCGAATTGGCAATATCCATGAGTATCTGAGTTCGTTCCCGAGCCTGTGCATTTTCATATACAATAGATTTATCATTTTCATCGTGCGAGATATCGGCAAAGTGTTGATGTACGCTCTTCGAAATATCAATTGATCGGAGCTCTGCCCCCAATGCTGTTGCTAAACGGTCTGCATTATTCTTAGTGCGTTTCGACGTTCCCATTCCAGGCATGGTAACGAACAACATTTCGGTGTGTGGGACCGAAAGGAGTTCACACGCTTCTTCGCAGACCAATGCTGCAAGTGTTGAATCCAGCCCGCCCGACAATCCCAACACCATTCTCTTTGTATCCATGTGGTTCATCCGAACAGCAAGGGCTGTTGCCTGCATGCGCACAATTTCCATGCACCGTGCAGACCGATCCGATGCATCGAATGGCACAAACGGTACGGAGCTGATTTTTCGACGTACATCAGATTTTAATGAGACTTCCATTGGACGCGATACACGACGGTACTTTCTCGTCGGTGGTCCTTGTTTGAATGATTGTCCATTCAAACGTTCTTGAACACAATGTCTAAGATTTACATCTGCAACAACCATTGTGCCTGCAATTACCAACCGTTCACTCTCTGCCAGAAGCTCACCAGACTCTGCAATCATACAATGGCCGCTGAACACCATATCTGTGGTGCTCTCGCTTGGTCCAGCCGATGAGTATGCATAGCATGAGTATGTGCGAGCACTTTGCTGAACAATCAGGTTGCGTCGGTAGGGGGCTTTACCAACCAATTCATTGCTTGCCGATAGATTCACAATCAATGTTGCGCCAGCACGAGCCATGGCAAGACTTGGAGGTTCCACTGCCCAAACATCTTCGCACAGCTCAATACCGCACACCAAGGTATCATCTCGGGCATCCTCGATGAGAATGTCTGTCCCAAACGGTACGTCTGCAATACCAATCCGAATTGTTTGTGCAACCGAATCGGCACCACTGGCAAACCACCGGAGATCGTAGTACTCGCGTGTTGAGGGCAGATAGCTTTTGGGGACAATTGCAAGAATGTGGGCGTCGTGAAGAGCCGCTCCAACATTGTATATCCTCGAACTCACTTCCAAAGGAAGCCCGGCAAAAACCATCGCCGTCTTTCCCGTCGTCCATTTTCTAAGATGTTCAAGTCCTTCCAGAGCATCTGAGAGCAAATCCGGAAGTCTAACAAGGTCGCCAATAGTATATCCGGTGATGCAGAGCTCTGGGAGCACGATAATATCGGCTCCATCATTCGACGCCCGATCACACCATTTGATGATTTCTGTGATGTTAGCATTCACGTCTCCCGCACTTGTTCGCGGACTAATCGTAGCCACTCGGCGAAATCCGAGAGACGTGATTATGCCAGACTTCACTACTCCCATCCGGTGATGTCAGCCAGAGCTTTTCTCACCCTGTCGATGCCCGGAGCATCAGCGAACACGGACTTGTCTACACGCGTGACGACTCTGATTGCCTTCTTTAACAAGGCAGAGCCTTCTCGTGTAAGACTTAGGGAGCGTGCCCGAGTATCTGTTGGGTGTTCTTCTCTGTTAACAAGATCGCGTGCTTCAAGTTCACGAACGTGCTTCGACGTCAGCATCATATCTGCACCTACAAATCGAGCAAGTTTCGTTTGCGTGATGCTGTCTTCTTGTGAAGAAAGAGCATCAATACCACTAAGCATTGCGAATTGTGTTGGCGACAAATCGAGCTCATCGAGAGCTTCGTTAGCAGAACGCTGCCATTTGAAAGAGGCAACCGTCATTAGCAAGCCTGGTCCTGCACCTACGGAACTTGGCTGGCTGGTCTTCTTTTTAGTCATGAGTGAATCCTAAATATGTGTTAGAAGGCGAATTTAACAACTGTTACATTATTCACCGAACAAAATCTTTCATAAGTGCCGAAAAATCGTGTGTGGTTGCGTAGAAATGTGTCGATCTGATTGTTCATAGTGAAGATGGTGAGTATATCCCTTTTTCTGAAATCTCTGATAACCTGGATACCTGAATCACGCTCAGACTCAACGAATATTGATACCGTTCCCAACTCGATGTGTAAGACCTGTTGGGGCGTCCTTTTGAGAAGAAAAATATTTATCAGAAGTATTCTGGAACGAGACCATGATAAAAATCATTTCTCGCCAAAATTGACTTCCGTAATTAGCTATATGGAAATCACGTCAACCCTTTCGTCGATTGCGCTTAGCTCTCAGGCTGCAGTCTTTGTCTTTGAGAAATATGACTTCGATTATTGCTGTAAGGGGCAGCAAACCCTTGAAGATGCTTGTCGGACTGCGCAGGTCAGTGCATCAGACATACTTAAGGAAATTCGAAACACAGAAGAGTCCGAGACTACTTCAGTCTTTCGGCCCTGGCTATGGGATTCTCCGATGCTGATTAGCTATATCGTTCAAAACCACCACCGGTTTCTAAGACATTCCCTCCCCTTGCTAAAAACTTCCATCCTGCGGGTGGCAACAAAGCATGGCGAAAGGTTCCCTGAAACCTACACCCTGGCAGAAATCATTGAGGACCTGTGCGATGGACTTCTGGCACATCTGGATGAAGAAGAAGCTGTTGTCTTCTCGCCGCAGGTTCAGTCACTGTCGTACGAAGAACTGAAACCAATGATCGACAATCTCGACAGCGAACATCAACACGTCGGAACCTTGCTTCTAAAACTCCGCGATGTATCGCACCGGTTCACACCTCCTCCAGAGGCATGTACAACTCACAGAACCTCGTATCGGCTCCTTCGCGAAGTTGTTCAAGACACCATGCACCATGTATTCCTGGAAAATTCCGTTTTGTTTCCCAAACTCCTCCGTGAGAAGCTTGGTTAATTGACTTTTTATAAACTCCATGTTCAAGGAGAAATCAATGAAATCCGTAGTTGGCAAACTACTAGTCTTAATTGCGTCTGTATCAGTAATCCTTGGTACCCTACCGGCATGCACAGCCGAAAAAGAATCTGATGATGACGATTCGGATAAAAGCGAACAAGAAATTTCAGACGAGAAGTCCTATTACAAGATTAAACATGTTGATATATCACCCAAGATCGATGTGAAAATGGCATCGTCAGGTAAGGAGATATTCGAAACAAAATGCAGTGCATGCCATAAATACGATGAGCGGTACGTAGGTCCCCCTCTCGGCAAGGTTACCAAGCGCCGAACACCAGAGTACGTCATGAATATGATCATGTACACAGAAACGATGTTAGACAATGATGACACCGTGAAATCCCTCATTCAAACATTTATGCTGCGCATGCCGAATCAGAACGTCACCGAGCAAGACGCACGCAACGTACTCGAGCATCTGAGAGACTATGCGCAAAAGAATTAAACGAATCATATAATCACGAATATCAACACTCATCCATATCCTGAAAGGAAGAATTGAGATGATATCTATGTTCACTTTTTTGCTGATGAGCACTATTGCTACGTCGGCATTGTTTTTTACGGGATGCTCTGGCGGCGCAGACACTAAGGCAATCGGCAGCGTAGCCGATGCCGCCATGAAGGTTTATGTAGCACCCGGTGCTAAGGATGAGTTCTATGATTTTGCATCGGGCGGCTTCAGCGGACAAGTGGCAGTAATTGGATTGCCGAGCGGACGTCTAATCCGCGTTATTCCGGTCTTTTCAATGGACCCTGAAAAAGCCTGGGGTTTTTCGGAAGAGACCAAGCCAATGCTGATGACGTCGCACGGATTCATTCCTTGGGACGATTCGCACCATCCGGAATTCTCGATGAACGATGGCGTTCCCGATGGCAGGTTTCTGTTCATCAATGCAAACAACACGCCTCGTATTGCGAGAATCGACCTTACGGATTTTAGAACAAAGGAAATCCTTGAGATTCCAAATAGCGCCGGGAATCATAGTTCGCCGTTCACAACAGAGAATTCAGAATACGTCGTTGCAGGTACACGGTTTTCTCTGCCAATTCCCAACGAAGACGTTAGCATTGAGACGTATTCCGAAAAGTTCAAGGGAACACTAAGCTTTATTAAGGTGGACAAAGCAACGGGTAGGATGAGCCTGGCTTTTCAGATTGTGATGCCCGGGTTTGACTACGACCTGGCGCATGCCGGTAAGGGACCATCACACGACTGGATTTTCTTCACGTGCTATAATACGGAGCGGGCAAACACGATGAAGGAGATCAATGCATCTCAAAACGACAAGGACTTTATCGTCGGTATTAACTGGAAAAGATGCGAGGAACTTGCAGCTCAAGGTAAGGGGCAAGTGGTTAACGTTTCTTATGCTCATAATATTTACAATGATGAAACGCATACTGCCTCTTCAGCGATTGAGAAGAACGTAAGAATCCTTTCGCCGGCAGACACCAAGGGTAACGTGTTCTATATGCCTACACCGAAATCTCCTCATGGATGCGATATAGACCCGAGTGGTGAATACATCGTTGGAGGCGGCAAGCTGGCAACAGTTATTCCGGTGTTGTCGTTTTCAAAAATGTTGACGGCAATCCAGGACCAAAAGTTTGACAAAGAGATTGACGGTGTTCCGGTATTAAACTACAAGGCAATCCTTGCAGGCGAGGTGGAGAAGCCGGGTCTTGGCCCACTTCATACTGAATTTGACGGCAAAGGATTTGCCTACACTTCAATGTTCGTATCCTCAGAAATCGTTAAGTGGTCGCTCAAGGATTACAAGGTCGTCGATCGCGTTCCCACATACTACTCCATAGGCCATCTGGGCATTCCTGGAGGCGATACGAAGAAACCATGGGGTAAATATGTTATTGCCTATAACAAAATCACAAAGGATAGATTTCTGCCAACGGGACCTGAGCTCTTCCATGCTGCTCAACTGTACGACATCACGGGCGAAAAGATGAAGCTGTTGCTCGATTTTCCAACAATTGGCGAACCACACTATGCTCAGGCCTGCCCCGCAGACTTGATAATGAAGAACTCTAAAAAGATTTACCAGTTAGCGCAGAACAAGCACCCCTATGCAACTAAGAAAGAAGCCGATGCAAGAGTTGTCCGTAAGGGTAACGAAGTTCATGTGTATATGACGACGATCCGATCGCATTTTGCACCGGATAACATTGAAGGTATTAAGGTTGGCGATAAGGTATACTGGCACCTAACGAATCTCGAGCAGGACTGGGATGTTCCTCACGGCTTTGCCCTGCTTGGAGCAAACAACTCAGAACTCCTAATTATGCCCGGCGAAACGTGTACTCTTTTATGGGAGCCCAAGACACCTGGTGTGTATCCCTTCTATTGCACAGATTTTTGCTCGGCGCTGCACCAGGAAATGCAGGGATATGTCCGCGTTTCTCCAAGCGGGTCCAGTACTGCATTAACATGGAATGCAAGGAAATAACGGACACCAGATGACAATGAAATCGCGACTGTTTATGGTTCTCGCTTCAGCACTATTGATCGGACTATTCTTCGTGCCAATGTGGTCGATCACGCTCGAAGCGCCTCAGTACCCCAAAGGCTATGAGCTTGGAATTCTGATTTCAATTAATGAGGTGCGTGGCGCTAATGAATTTGACTTACAAAACGTTAACGGGCTAAATCACTACATTGGCATGAAGCCGATCGATGAAAGCGCAATTCCGGAACTTGAATATATGCCGCTCATTGTTGGAGTTCTGATTGCAGTTGGTCTCCTGACTTCGCTGATCGGAAAACGCCAATTAG
Organism: bacterium; assembly: GCA_020050895.1. GTDB lineage: Bacteria > Bacteroidota > Ignavibacteria > Kapaibacteriales > Kapaibacteriaceae > OLB6. The sequence continues at coordinate 7,884 of JAGVJW010000105.1, forward strand.
TTGTTGTCTGGCTTGTGCTACTATTGATCGCTGGAACGTTAGGCATGTACGACTTCTATAGGTGGGAATATGACTACGGTCACAATCTCGATCCCCGAGCTGCGATAAAAATCCCGGGAATGTCGTACCAGCCCCCTCTCTTCGGATCGGAAAAGTTATTGAATATAACCGCATACTCCTATCCGGCGATAGGTTCCTACCTAATATTGCTATCGGTTGTCTTTGCTGCCCTGGCGTGGTGGATAGCCAGAAAAAAGGTCTCACGTTTGCCATTACGAACTGTAGGAACATGAGGACCTGCCTTGTAGCCGTTTTCTTAATTCTTGCAGCGTGCAATGCTTCCGGACCAACTCCGATAAATTTTGGAGCCGATCAGTGTGCCCATTGCAGAATGACGATTACGGATAAAAAGTTTGCTTCAGAATTTGTTAGCACCACGGGTAAAGCATTTAAGTTCGATTCACCCGAGTGCCTGATTAGTTATTATAGCGAGGCATCAGCGGAGTCGCGCTCTAGAGTTGCTTCGATGTGGGTATCGAATTATAACAAACCTGGTGAACTGATCGATGCCAAATCTGCTTCGTATCTGCGGAGTGTTGAATTTCGCTCTCCAATGGGTCTCAACGTTGCTGCATTTGTGAATAATCAAGAGGCTTCGGCCTTGCTTGAAAGGTATCCTGGAGTGATTCTAAATTTCGATAGTGTTGTCAAGCTTGCTGCTACACGGTAGCACGTTGCATGCGCCTCACCTACATGAAACCGACCATGATAATTGCAGTCATGCTAATTGCGTCGGCAGGCACGGCGAATGCAGAAACAATCACGGTGTCGAAAAATGGTCGGTTTACATCAGTACGCCAGGCAGTGACGAGTTCTCAGCGGGGTGACGTGGTATATGTGGAAGCCGGAGTGTTTATCGAGTCGAACATCGTCATAAGGCATCCACTGGAACTGAGAGGAAGGAAGGGGGCTGTCATTGATGGTAGTAACACGCCCGGAACGTTAATTACGGTGAAGTCGGATTCCGTACTTATTTCAGATTTGGAATTGCGGAATGTTGCTATCAGCTACGTTGATGATAACGCAGCAATAAAAATTGTTAATTCCAAACACTGTGAAGTGCTGCGTTGCAGAATTTTTAACGGTTTCTTTGCTATCTACCTCAGTAATTCGCAACAATGCCGCATTGCAGATAATTATCTTAAAGCTGACAAAGGCTTAGAGTCGAATTCAGGTAACGGCATTCATTGCTGGACGAGTAAAGATGTATACGTTAGTGGCAACATTATAGATGGTCATCGCGATGGCATTTACTTTGAATTCATGAATAGAGGAACGGTCATCGGCAATACCAGCAGGAACAATCTTCGATACGGATTGCATTTCATGTTCAGCGACAGTTGCACGTATAGTAGGAACAAGTTCATTCAAAACGGAGCTGGTGTTGCGGTAATGTTCACTCACTACGTTCAGATAACGGACAATACGTTCTCCGATAACTGGGGACCCACTTCGTACGGGCTGTTGCTGAAGGAAATCTCTGATAGCCATTTGCGAGGCAACCTGTTTGACGGGAATACAATTGCGATACATGGTGAAGGCGCTGCAAGAATTTTACTTGAACACAACGTATTCAGAAATAATGGATATGCGTTGAGAATATTGGGCAACTGTTTTGAAACCACGGTTCGTGATAACACATTTGAAGGAAACACCTTTGATGTCACAACAAATTCAGTGAATTCGCAGAATACATTTATCAATAATTACTGGAGTTCGTACAGCGGTTATGATCTGAATAAGGACGGATTCGGTGACGTGCCTTTCCATCCCGTTCGGCTATACTCACTGTTGGTAGAACAGGTGCCGTCTTCGGTAATTCTTATGCATACTCCTTTCGTCAATATTTTGGATTTAGCCGAACGCGTTCTGCCAACAGTCACGCCGGAAACACTCGTCGATTCCAAACCGCGAATGTCAGCCCCCTAAACAATGATAGTAATCGATCATCTGACAAAGCGCTTTGGCAAGCAAACAGTGCTCAACAACGTATCTCTTGAGTTTCGCCCAGGTACCGTTACTGCTGTCATCGGACCGAATGGATCGGGAAAATCAACTCTGATGAAATGTATTCTGGGACTGGTAAAACCAACCGAGGGATCAGTAGTCATCAACGGTCGCAATGCCCTAACCGATGTTCGATGTCACGCAGATGTGGGCTACATGGCTCAAATCGCACGTTATCCGGATAATCTTAGGGCAAGCGAAGTGATCGACATGGTTAAGGGGCTGCGGGAACGCACTGCCGACGTTTCAGACACATTGATCAATGCATTCGATTTAAAACCTCACCTCAACAAACCGATGCGCACTCTGAGCGGCGGTACGCGACAAAAAGTTGGTGCCATTATCGCTCTCATGTTTAGTCCGCATTCGTTACTTCTCGATGAGCCTACAGCAGGACTTGACCCCGTTGCATCGCAACAAATGAAGGACCAGATTGAGGCTGCCAAAAGCAGAGGCGCATCTGTTATTATCACGTCGCATATCGTAGCTGAGATCGAAGAACTTGCCGACCGTGCGGTGTTTCTCCACGAAGGGATGGTCATTCACGAAGGCAGTGTATCCTCGGTACGCGAACAACTCGAGGTGCTTCGATGATGAGGCTCCTGAAATATGTACTCCGCGATATATCCAGAGGACGATGGGTTCTGCTGTATTTCTTGTTCTTTTTCGCAATTACAGAAGGCCTATTGTTTTTCACCGCAGGTGAAGCGAAAACCATCGTTGGTTTGATGAACGTTGTGTTTTTGTTGATACCTCTTGCTTCGATAATGTTTGGCACACTGCATTTACATAACAGCCGCGATTTCATTGAGCTCATTCTAACACAGCCCGTTCGTCGTTCAACGGTGTTCTTCTCGCTCTACCTGGGCGTATCGCTACCGTTTGTATGCTCATTTCTGTTGGGTGTGGGTATACCAGCACTAATACATGCCGCAGCGTTTTCGCCGGCAATTATCACACTACTTCTAACCGGTGCAGCACTGACGTTCGTGTTTACATCAATCGCATTCTATGTTGGTATTGTTATCAACGACAAAGCTGCAGGCATGGGGCTGGCATTCATCCTCTGGCTGTTCTTTACAGTTATTTATGATGGTGCACTTCTCGCTATTACGGTCATGTTCCAGGATTATCCCATGGAGCAACCAACAATTGCAATGGTTCTCCTCAACCCAATAGATCTTGCGCGGATTGCCGTTATGCTAACAGTAGACTATGCCGCGTTGATGGGATATACAGGCGCAGTTATTCAAAAATTTTTTGGAAGCGGTCTTGGATTGATGCTTTCCGTTACGTCGCTTCTTCTATGGATCGCTATCCCCTTTGGCATTGGCTTAAAGAGCTTCAACAACAAAGACTGGTAATCTGGGAGTGGTTGCTTTATCGTATTATTAGCTTCTGTGAATCCATAATTCAGCTATTATGAATCTATGCTCTTAAACTTTTTGCATGCTCAATGCGTTTGGGGGCAATTCTGCCACAAGCCCCTTGCTAAATGCCGACGTTAAGTAGAACGTTCTTCGTTTCCACTACCATTCTCTATGTCCTTGCACATACAAACAGTTCTGCTAATCAGGATGTTCAGGGTCGTGTAATTGATGCTGCCGATAAATCACCATTGCAGGGTACAACGGTTGTCCTGGTTTCACCACAGGACTCCGCAATAAAGCTTGGCGCAATTACATCGAAATCAGGTTCCTTTCTCATTAGGGACGTTCCGGCAGGTCCTTGGCGCCTATCAGTTTCGTTCATCGGTTTTCGCAAACATTCGTCGACGATCTTCATCCGATCATCCAACCTCGATATAGGTACTATTGCACTACAGCAAGATACGGTTAACGCAAAACCTATTAACGTCGAGGCAGAGGCTGCTGCCGTCCAAGTAAAGGGCGACACCACCGAGTACAATAGCAAGGCATATAAGACAAACGTTAACGCATCGGCAGAAGAACTGGTAAAAAAAATGCCTGGCGTAAGTGTTGAAGGGGGCACTGTAACGGCTCATGGAGAGGATGTGCGCAGAGTTTTAGTAGACGGACGAGAATTTTTTGGTGACGATCCGAGTTCCACGCTGCGCAATGTTCCGGCAGACATGGTGGACAGGGTACAGGTATACGATAGAGGGTCGGACATGTCGATGTTCTCCGGCTTCGACGACGGCAATACACAGAAGACCATAAATCTTGTTACTAAACGAGATCGGAGGAAGGGTGAATTTGGAAAATTCTACGGAGGGTATGGAAGTCAGGAGCGCTATTCTGCCGGTGCAACGTTCAATTACTTCGACGGACCGCAGCGCCTTGTAGTACTCGGTCTTTCCAACAACATCAACCAGCAGAATTTTTCGGCGCAGGATATAGTTGGCTCATTGGGTATCGGCGGACCAATGGGGCGCCTCGCCAATCGGTTTGCTTCATCGCCGGCGGGACAGCGAATGATAACATCACGTTCTGGAAGCGGCTTTGGTGGCAGAGGTGATTTGGGGAATCTGTTCGTCAACCAGCAAAATGGTGTCACAACTACACATGCCTTGGGATCCAACTACAGTAATGCCATCGGAGAAGACATTAATCTTTCCGGATCGTATTTCTTTAACTATGCCGACAATGGGAATACAAGTTCACTAAATAGAGATTACGTAACTCCTCAGGATCAATTCTATACAGAAGGTAATAATGCAGTATCGCTTAACAGAGTGCACCGATTGAATTTGAGGGTCGAAGCAACACTTGATTCACTCAATGCCTTGATTGTTGCTCCCCGATTTACTCTGCAAGATGGTTCATCATATACAGGTTCATTCGGCGAAACTTCAAACAAAGGTTTGTTGTTGAGTACAACACAGACCAACAACTCAATCCTCAATCTTGGAATTGTAGGTGGCGGCTCACTGACCTTTCGGCATCGCTTCAATAACAGTGGAAGAAATATTGCCATCACTGTTAACACTGATGCTAACTCCGGCACATCTGACGGTGATTTAGTATCGTCTAATAAATTTTCAGGAGTCGATTCTGTCTTCGCTTTGGATCAGATCTCAAACCAACGAGTAATCGCTGCAACATATTCCGGATCGGTAGCGTGGACAGAGCCTATATTCAGTGATGGACTGCTACAAGTTTCATATACACCCTCTGTAACGAAGTCGACTTCCGATAAACAGACTCTGTCATTCGATTCTACGAGTGGATCATACTCGACCATTGACACGTTGCTGACAAATAAATTCGATAACACGTACACTTCTCAACGGACTCAGGCATTGTACCGATGGCAGACAGAAAACACCATCATAACGGCAGGCGCTGCATATCAATTCGCCGATCTCACCGGCCAGGCATTGTTTCCTTCATCCGGTAGGATTGTACGAACATTTAATAACGTACTTCCATCAGCAATGTGGCAGCAAAAATTTTCTCGGAACAGCAACATCAGACTGCGATACAGCACATCGACGTCGCCACCGAGTGTATCACAACTTCAAAACGTTGTCGACAATACCAATCCAATTCAATTAAAGCTGGGAAATCCCAATCTTGTTCAGGACTACACACATAACGTAAGCATTCGATTCATTAACTCAGATTGGATGAGCAACCGCTCCACTTTTGGATTTGTCTCGATATCGCTTATCAACGATTACATTGGTTCAGCATCGGTTGTAACCACTGCCGATACCACTGTTAACGGCATATTGCTGCCTCCCGGGGCACAGATTACAGCTCCACAAAACCTAGATGGATACATCTTTGTTCGTTCACGTTTTTCCTATGGTATCCCAATTACATTTATACCAACCAATGTAAATCTTAACACAGGCATAAATTATACAAGGGTTCCAGGATTGGTTAACGGTTTTGAAAATTTTGCAAATACAACCGTCATCCGCGCCGGATTTTTTCTCAGTTCCAACATATCAGAAGATATCGATATCAGCGCTTCGTATGATGGACAATACAACATCGTTGTAAATTCACTTCAGCGAGAACAGAACGCCAACTACTTCACTCACAATGCAAGCGGCAGATTGATCTGGAATATTGGTGCATTGGCTTGCAGTACCGACGTTAACAACACGATTTATACCGGTCTGGGTCCCGACTACGATAGAACCTACACCGTTTGGAATGCCGGACTCGGATACCGTTTCTTTGATAACAGAGCTGGCGAGCTAAGGATTACCGTGTTTGATTTATTGCGACAAAATGATAATGTGGGTCGATCTGTTAACGACATCTATATAGAGGACTCACAATCAAGCGTTATTACACGTTACGCTATGCTGACATTTACTTATGATTTGAAATCTTTCAGCGATCCTCAAATAAATACCCCTCATTGAATTAAGCGAGATATTCTTTTGAAATTTCTAGCATGTATCGCACCAATGAAAATTTGGCGCAGTACTACACCGGGTTCAATCCCCCGACAACCGTAAGCCTGGATAACATTTCTACGAATTATATTCGGGTTGGTACATTATAAATATTTAGATAAGCTAAGGGAGCCCCTTTTGTTGGAGCCAGTAAAGTCTCGGCATCTATGATCCGGAATTAAACCAATATCGGACAAACACATTTTTTGCTTTATTGGGTGTCGGAGGAGTAAAGATTTTCATCAGTCACAGGGTTGGAATTCGACTTTAGGGAAGGCTTCTCCGGACACCCTTCTTTGGTAGCCTTTCGTTTTTCTGCAGTGGCTAAGGTTGAGGAACCGGTATTAGCGAGACGGGGACAGTCGAGGGAGAATAATCGGGTGGATTATTTATTACGATGTAAATAATGTAAACAACGAGAGAAAACCACAAATGAAGTACATTATTCACACTTTGCTTGCTCTTGGAATTGTTTACCGTGTAAATCGGATTACAGTCTTAGTAGATGATTACCGTACAGTTGTTACGTCTATCACACGGTACAGAAATTCAGCGACCTGAGAACATACTATCTTTTTGACACTGCTTTTCACCAGGTAGAATTCAGCACTAGCATCTCCGACAAAATCACCCGAAAGCATAACCAGAGAATACTCAATTGAGTTGCTGGCCTGCTTGCCAGTTACGGATGGGTTAGAATAACCGACACAGTTGGAACATCACCAGCCACCATTGTAAGAGTTACTGCTAGTACGTTAACTACATGGAGCTACTACGCATGGTATCCATGGTACGGCCATGGAGGATGGTGGAACTATCCAGGTTGGGGATATCCATATTACCCTGCTTATGGTGGGTGTAGCTATTCGTAGTAAACAGGTTCGTTGTTTGTACAGATGGATAAGGTTTAACTTCTTTCGAATGCTGTGGATTCACTGCGACTTCGACCCTGATAGATCGGCTCCAGCAACGGTTTGCTCAGTTCCAGTGAATCAGACAACGTTGCAATTATTTCAAACGAAGTTCAACAAATGTCCAGACAATCATTTTATTTAGTTCTTACTGAACAGT
>JAGVJW010000001.1 GCA_020050895.1 bacterium
CCGGGAGAAACGCCGGGAGAAACGCCGGGAGAAACGCCGGGAGAAACGCCGGGAGAAACGCCGGGAGAAACGCCGGGAGAAATGCCGGGAGAGTTGCTGCCGGGGAATTTTAGTACCGATAATACTCCGGCTTGAACGGCCCCTTAGCATCTACTCCAATGTATTCGGCCTGCTCGGGCGTTAATGCTTCGAGGTCTACGCCGATTTTCTTCAGATGCAGGCGGGCTACCTTTTCGTCGAGTTTTTTGGGGAGTACGTACACTTTGTTCTCGTAGTCCCTGTGGTTGGTCCATAACTCAATTTGTGCGAGGACTTGATTTGTAAATGAATTGCTCATCACAAAGGATGGGTGGCCCATTGCACAGCCGAGATTGACAAGACGTCCCTCGGCAAGAATAATCACGTCGGTGCCGTCGATGGTGTAGAGGTCTACCTGCGGCTTGATTTCAACCTTCGTCTTACCGTAATTGGTGTTGAGCCACGCCATGTCGATCTCGTTGTCGAAGTGACCGATGTTGCAGACGATTGCCTTGTCCTTCATCAGCTTGAAATGCTTCTCAGTGATAACGTCTTTGTTGCCTGTGGCAGTAACGATGATGTCTGCCTCGCGTACGGCATCCTTCATTTTCTTTACTTCGAAGCCGTCCATAGCAGCCTGAAGCGCACAGATAGGATCGATCTCTGTTACAATCACACGCACGCCTGCACCACGAAGCGATGCACAACTACCCTTGCCAACGTCTCCATAACCCGCTACAACGGCAACCTTGCCGGCCATCATGATGTCGGTGGCACGCCGAATTGCATCGACGAGTGATTCCTTGCAGCCGTACTTGTTGTCGAACTTGCTTTTTGTAACTGAATCGTTCACGTTAATAGCAGGTAACGGCAGCATACCATTCTTCATGCGCTCATATAATCTGTGCACACCAGTTGTGGTTTCTTCGGAGAGACCACGGATTTCTTTAACAAGCTCAGGGTATTTATCAAGTACCATGTTCGTAAGGTCGCCGCCGTCGTCGAGAATCATGGTAAGGGGCTTGCGTTCGGTACCAAAGAGTAATGTTTGCTCTATGCACCAGTCGAATTCTTCCGTCGTCATGCCCTTCCACGCAAACACAGCGATGCCACGCTTTGCAATGGCTGCGGCAGCATGATCCTGCGTGGAAAAAATGTTACAGCTCGACCATTGAACTTCGGCACCAAGTTCAACAAGTGTTTCAATGAGCACTGCGGTTTGAATCGTCATGTGCAAACAACCGGCAATACGAGCCCCCTTCAAAGGCTTCTTGCCACTGAATTCATCGCGAAGAGCCATGAGACCCGGCATCTCGGCTTCGGCAAGCATGATTTCTTTGCGGCCCCATTCTGCAAGAGAGAGATCTTTGACGCAGTATGCTCTTGGCTTGTAGGCGAAGCTGCCCCGCTCGATGCGCGACGGCGTTTTGATTGCCTTGCGCTCGGGAGCTGTTTTGCGAATATCGACTACCACTGCCTTGCTGGAGCCGTTGGATTTAACCGTGATGCGTTTTGCTGTTGTTGTCATGGCTGTTATGAAAAATGTTTTGCAAAGAGTTCTACAAGGTCCAGGTGTTCCCATGGGAACTGATGACGGCCGAAGTGGCCGTATGCTGCCGATGGACGATAAATGGGTCTGCGTAAGTGCAATCGCTCGATTATGCCCTTGGGTGTGAGGTCAATTTCATTTTTGATGAATGCGGCGATCTTGGCATCGCTAGCTGAACTGTTTCCGGCAGTGGTAACGTATATCGACACCGGCTCTGGAATGCCGATAGCGTATGCGATCTGTATGGTGCATTCACGAGCAACTCCGGCCGCAACAATGTTTTTGGCAAGATGCCGCGCTGCATAGGCTCCCGATCTGTCGACCTTCGTTGGGTCCTTTCCGGAGAATGCTCCGCCGCCATGCGGAGCACGGCCACCATAGGTATCAACGATAATCTTTCTTCCTGTAAGACCTGTGTCGCCATGAGGTCCGCCAATAACAAAACGGCCTGTAGGATTCACATGGTAGATTGTATCGTTAGTTATTAAATTTTCCGGAATGACTGCCTTAACAACGTTTTCGATAACATCTTCTCTAATGCGCTGCGCAGTAACAGGTTCGCCTCTCGAATCTACTTCGGCATGCTGCGTGGAGATAACAACTGTGCTCACTCTCAGCGGTTCGCCCTCTTCATCGTAGTCTACAGAAACCTGCGCCTTTGCATCCGGACGCAGATAGGGCATAAGAATGGAATCGTGCTTTCTGATATCTGCCAAACGCTTCATCAGCTTGTGCGAGTAGTAGATGGGCGCAGGCATGTACTCGTCTGTCTCCATGCACGCAAAACCAAACATCATTCCCTGGTCGCCGGCGCCGCCGGTATCTACACCCATGGCAATGTCGGGCGACTGACGATTGATGACGTTGATAACTGCAACCGATTCCGAATCGAAGCGCAAGGCGGGATCAACGTAGCCAATGTCGGCAATAACGCTGCGCACGAGCTCAGGCAGATCGATGTACGTCTCAGTAGTGATCTCGCCTCCGACAACGATCATTCCAGTTGCTGCAAAGCATTCGCACGCAACGCGTCCGGTTGGATCATCAGCCAGCACCTTGTCCAGCACTGCGTCGGAAACCTGATCGCAAATTTTATCCGGGTGTCCTTCCGACACCGATTCACTCGTAAAATTTTTCATTGACTAAGTTTAACAATGGATGTGTCGCCAATGTTGATAGAAGCAAACCGACCGCTGACGAATGCCTTTTCGCCGATGATGGAACGGTCGAGCGTAATGTCGTTAACAGTGGCATAGTCGCAAATGATAGAATCCCGAACAATACTGTTGCGGACAACTGCCCCTTTCGAAATAGAAGCGTATGGGCCAATCACAGAGTGTTCGACAACTGCCGTGGAATCGATGTGCACGGGCTGTACCACAACACATCCAGGCGGCGCCTCGCGTGTTTTTTGTTTGGTTACGAGGTATCGATTGGTTTCGAGAAGCGTTTCGGGCTTCCCGCAATCGTACCAGCCATCGACGTTAAATGTTGTGAACTTCTCACCCTTGTCTACCATGAGCTGCAACGCATCGGTAAGCTGGTACTCATCCTTTGTACGGATGTCTTTGTCTATTAGCTCTTCTAAGCATTCCTTCAGTAACCCGGCGTGCCTGATGTAGTAGATGCCAACAAGTGCATTGGTTGAGATTGCAGATTCAGGTTTCTCCACAAGCCGCGTTACAAACGTGCCGTCGGTAACTAC
>JAGVJW010000077.1 GCA_020050895.1 bacterium
ATTTACATTTTAATTATCGAACCAGACTTTTTTTCTCTAATAATTGTTAGTGTTGAAAGGAAGGCAGTAGCTGCTGGCAATTCGCCTGAAGTTGTATCATCAATAGGCGGAGCTACAAGGATCATCCATTCATCACCAGCCTTTTATGTTGTAAGCGCCATCGGACCCATAGTCTCCGGCCTTATAGCGTCATTTATTGCAGCATTTGGCTTTCGAAAGAAAAGTTGAAATTGAGGCAATGATTTTGTTACGTTTGTTTATCCAGATGTTGATATCTGGTTTATGAGACGGAGCAAATACTGGAGGTACCGTGAAGCATGCTGCTGAACTGCAACATCCTCCGTGAGAAAATACCTGCGACCCAATTGGGGAATATTTTTGGGGACGCTGATTTGGTAGGCACCTTAGTCGCCTTTTAGTTGTTGTAGGGACCAACAACTACGCGCCCCCTGCACACAGTTAATGATTTCTTCATTTTAACGTGCAGGTATATGAAAAATTTAATACTTCTTGTTGTTGGGTTTATTTCTGCAACGACTTTAGCCATCGCGCTCGACCGTACAGTTACCGGAACGGTAACAGATAAGGATGGCAATGGGCTGGCTGGGGTTGTCATTCAGGCAAAGGGCTCAACTGTTGGCACCTTTTCTAAGGGCGAAGGGAAATACAAAATTGTTGTACCAGGTGGCACAACAACACTCGTGTTCAAAATAATCGATAAAAGAACAACGGAGGTTCAACTTGGAACGAGTGACGAGGTTAATGTAGCACTTGACGATGATGCATTACGATCTGACGAAGTTGTTGTAACAGCAATTGGTATTGAGCGACAACGGAAATCACTTGGATATGCAACACAGGAAATCGAAAGCCAAGAGATTATTAACTCTCGCGAAACAAACATTGTAAACGCCATAGCCTCGCGCGTTGCTGGCGTACAAGTGAACAATTCTGCAGGCGTTCCAGGAGCATCGTCGTTTATCAGGATTCGTGGTTCGAGTTCCATTAGTGGTAATAACCAGCCGTTGTTTGTAATCGATGGTATTCCCATCGATAATTCTCAGCTTTATTCAGGCAATCCCGATAATCTTGAGAACAACCTTCTGGAGGGTGTCGCATATTCCAACCGTGCAATCGACATAGATCCAAGTACTGTTGCGAGTATGAACGTTCTCAAGGGTCCTGCCGCAGTTGCACTGTATGGTATTCGTGCAGCCGGAGGAGCAATCATCATTACCACCAAGAAAGGCGCACCAACAATTGGTGATAAAGTTAATATTCAATACAACACGAGTTGGAGCATCGACCAGGTGAACAAGCTCCCTGAGTTGCAGATGAAGTATTCGCAAGGCTCTGGGGGAAATTATCAAGCACCTGCGCCGGGCGCAGCGAGATCGTGGGGCGCACTGATTGATACGTTATACTGGGATGGCAACAGCTCGTATAAGTGGGATAAGAATGGAATGATTGTTGGAAAGAGCGATCCAACTGCCCGGACGAGAGTCGCACCATACGACAACCCCGAGCTCTTTTTCCGAACGGGATTGACGTCGTCCAACGGCATTAACATGTTTGGAGGTGATGAGACAGCAACATATTTCGTTTCCTTCTCAAATCTGACCTCTAATGGAGTTGTTCCGCTGTCATCGTGGTCACGGAATAGCTTCAAAGTTTCGGGTTCGTCTGCTATAGCTAGTAACTTCCGCGCATCGGCCAACTTAAATTATGTTGCAAGTGGTGGTACGCGAATCCAGCAGGGTTCAAACACTTCTGGTGTGATGTTGGGTCTGACGCGTACCCCTCCAACGTTTGATAACTCCAACGGCTTTGGTCAAGATGCTGCTGATGAGCAAACAGCTTATAAGTTCGCCGACGGTACTCAGAGAACATATCGCGGTGGTGTTGGCTACGACAATCCATTCTGGACAGCCAACCAAAATCCGTTTAAAGATAAGGTGAGTAGATTTTTTGGCAATGTCCAGTTCGATTGGTCTCTTATTAAGAATGTTGATCTTATGTATCGCCTGGGTGTTGACTTCTATAGTGACCGACGGAAGCAGCAAATTGCCATTAACTCAAGAACTGCTCCAGCCGGTAGGGTCTTTGATGATCAGTGGTATAATGAGGACATTACGTCGGATTTGATTTTAACACTAAATTTCGACCTAGGTTCCGACATGGCCTTGCAGGTTCTGGTGGGTAACAATTTGTACTCGACCTATACCCAACAACTCTATGTACAGGGCGACGGACTTGGTGCCGCAGACTTCTATCACATTTCAAACACATCGGGCCAGATAACACGCGAGAGTGTTGGTAGGAAACGAACAGCTGCATTTTATGCCGACGCAAGGTACTCTTACAAGGATGCTCTATTCATCAATGTAACAGGACGTAACGAATGGTCGACATCGCTTCCTGTTGCGAACAACTCGTTCTTTTATCCCTCGATTTCCACATCATTAGTACTTACACAATTATTCCCTGACATGCAGAGCGATGTTTTGAGCTTCGTGCAGGTTCGTGGGAATTTGGCTCAGGTTGGTAATGACGCCCCGATATATGGAACCGCTTCCGTTTACACACAAGCGTTCTATGGAGATGGTTGGACTGATGGTATTTCATTTCCTTATTCAGGTACCATCGGTTTCATGAAGGCTGACGTTCTTGGAAATCCTGATTTAAGGCCTGAAAAAACCAATTCAGTTGAGGTTGGATTCGATGTTCGGTTGTTAGATAATCGAATCGGAGTGGATTTCACGTGGTACAACCAGGTTTCTAAAGATCAAATTTTCCAAGTTCCCACGGCAGCATCCAGCGGCTTTCTTGCACAGTTGAAGAACGCAGGTTCAATTCAAAACAGCGGAGTTGAAATTGTTCTAACGGCAACTCCACTTTTAATCGATGAGTTTCGCTGGGACATTTCCTTCAACTTTACAAAAAATAACATCCAAGTTCTAGAGCTGGCACCTGGGGTAGACAACATTACGCTCGGAGGATTCGTTGGCTCATCGGTTCGGGCTGTTGCCGGTCTTCCCTACGGAACTATCTTTGGATTCGGTTGGCTTAGAAATCAGAATGGCGATATTATAATTGATGATGATCCAAGTTCATCTAATTACGGGTATCCAATTCTTGATACAAAGGAAAAGGCCTTTGGATCAGCTAACCCTGACTGGTTGTTGGGTATTCGAAATACCTTCATGTGGATGAACTTCTCTTTATCTGCTGTCTTAGATATTCGTCAGGGTGGTGTGGTATGGAATGGTACTAGAGGAGCATTGTACTATTTCGGAACCCACAAGGATACCGAGATTCGAGGAACAACAAAGGTGTTCGACGGTGTTAAACAGTCGAATGGTCAAGCTAACGACATTGAAGCTGCACTTGACGAAAACTGGTTGTCACTCGGTAATGGTAATGGTTTCTATGGGAGCAACACGGAAGATTTCATCGAGGACGCAAGTTGGGTTCGTTTGCGTGAAGTGACACTGTCGTATACATTCCCCTCGTCAATTATGAAATCGACTCCGATCAGTGGGTTAGTCCTTTCATTCACGGGCCGTAATCTATGGTTGAGCACTAACTACACTGGCGTTGATCCAGAGACAAGTTTAACTGGTGCAAGTAATGCGCAGGGTATCGATTATTTCAACATGCCTAGCACTCGCAGCTTTGTGTTTGCGGCAACGTTGAATTTCTAATCCAAACCACCATTGAACAACAAAGGAAATGAAACCATGAAACGAATATTTATTGGAATCTGCTTGTTGATGGTTGGAGCTATCACCAGCTGTAACACGTGGATTGATCCGGATACGAATTCGAACCCAACATCTCCCCAGGAGGCATCGTTCGATGTTGTATTGCCCACAATACAAGCTGGTATGGGATATGTTATGGGTGGCGACCTAGGACGTTTCTCGAGCGTTTTAACACAGCACAATAGAGGTATCGAGCGCCAGCATCTTGGGATTTACAACTATGTTTTCACCGAAAGTGATGTAGACAATGCATGGCAATTCAACCTTTACAGCGGACCTATGAATGATATGTCCATCCTAATGGACAGAGCTAGAGCTAATGGTTCTGTACATTATCTTGGCGTTGCTCAAGTAATGATGGCACATGCCATTGGTACCGTCACTGATTTGTGGGGTGATGTACCATATTCTGACGCTTTCAGAGGTTCTTCCAAAATTCAGCCGGTTTATGACACACAGGAGAATATCTACCAGACGATTCAAACCCTTCTCGACGAAGCAATCGTAAATCTCTCGGCACCATCAAGTACACTTTCTCCGGGGTCAGATGATTTTATGTACGGAGGAGACCTCTCACTGTGGATCAAAGCAGCTTGGGCAATTAAGGCCAGATATGCATTGCACCTCTCCAAACGGAATGGAAACTCCGCTGCATTGGAAGCATTGGCTAGCCTTGGCAATGCCATGTCTTCAAATGCTGATGATATGCAGTTTACTTTTGGTACTGTAGAAACAGAAGCAAATCCTTGGTATCAATTCGTCGTTCAGCGAGATGGTGACTTGGTTTTTGGTGACAAACTTTCGGAAATCATGAATGCGACAAACGATCCTCGCCGACCCTTCTATGCTGAACAAGATGACTCTGGGACTTTTACAAGCCGGTCGCGCATGGGACCATTCTATGCAGATCGGAAGAGC
>JAGVJW010000248.1 GCA_020050895.1 bacterium
AAATTTCTGGATAATCAGGATTCTTAGGAGTGTAGATGGTTGAAACCTCTACGGAACCCTGAATTGTCTGGGATAATGGCGTTTCGGTGGTTGATTCATACGATTCCGGTTGATAAGCCTCCGGCGATTCGCTTTCAACAGCACCTCCCGTCGTTGTGGTGTACTCCGACTGACCCTTCTCAGCTGTAAAGAGCGTTAATGTTTCCCGAAATACAAAAAGGAAGATGAGAAAGATCGTCAGGATTGAAAACGAGGCAACAATCCTAATTACCCATTCGGCAATCGTCTCTATAGGATGCCGAGTAGCTTTTCTAAACGGGTGCTCCACACTGTTAGTTCTTTATGGGGTAATACCCAACTTCCTTTACAACTTTCTGTCCTGCCGGTGAGATTACCCAATCGATAAATTTCTTTATGGTGCCTTCGGGACGCTTGCCAGTGTAGAAGTAAAGAAACCGGGAAATTGGATACTCGCCACTAAGGATGGTAGCCTCTACGGGGAGCACATATGGCTTAGACGCATCGACTGCCACACCGATGGCTTTCACATTTTTTGCATATGCAGCGCCACCATACCCGATAGACCATGGATCCTTCGAAATAGCATTGATCAACGCTGCAGTTCCGGCCATGTGTTGTGCCGAAGACGAGAAATCCTGCTTGTTGAGAACGTGTTCTTTAAAAAATTCATACGTGCCTGAGTTGTTCTCACGAGAATAGAGGATGATTTGTTTATCAGGTCCGCCAAATTGCTTCCAGTTCACGGCCTTTCCTGTAAAAATCAATCGGATCTGTTCAATCGTGAGTTGCTTTATTGGATTTGATTTGTTGACGTAGACTGACAAACCATCTCGAGCAACCCTGATCTCCATTCCCTGATACCCCGTCTTCTCCTTCAGCTGCCTTGTTTCTTCTTTCTTCATAGGCCGTGAGGAAGCACAAATAGAGGTGGTGCCGTTGATTAACGCTGCGATACCTGTACCGGACCCACCACCGGTTACCTGAAATTCGACCTTCGATTTGTTTGGGTACGATTCCGTCCATCGCTGAACCAAAATCACCATCGTATCTGAACCTTTAATCGTAATTCTTTCCTTGGAGGGTGCAGCCAGGAGAACGGCATTGGTTAACATCAAACAAACAAGAACGAAATTTTTCATAGGTATGTTCTGCCTTAGAATATTGCATTTGCTGAAGAGCAAAACTACCGTGTGGTCGGCATGGTTCCTTTGCTTCAATTCAATGTTACGCTTTCGTAATACGGGAACTAGATTCCGAGTTCAACGCTTAGCCTGCTAAAGTAATTCGACGTCTTAATGGATGTGTTGTAATTCGTTCTGCTGTTCGTTCCGATTTCCAGATTGGTCTTTATTCGGTGTTTATTGATGAAATACGTAACGATTCCAGAAGCGGATTGATCCTTGCCATATTCACTAAGACCAGCTAAATCTTTTGATGCTTCTACAACAGCGAATCTGCCACCGAAAGCAAATCCTGAACGAAGTGTATAGGTGGCTTGCACCATATATCCAAAGCCAACATAGACGGGGACAATCTTCGTGCTGTCTGTTGGCATGTACGTTAGCGGTGCAGGCGAAGTCCGCGTGGCATATTCCCCATATACTGCCAAGCCACTCCACTTCATCGACGCATCTGCATACACTGTTGTGGCTTGCGTAACCGAGTAAAGATCAGCGCCAAGCTCACCGCGTGTGCGCCGCATGTTCTGGTTCAATTGTCCAGATACACCGATGCTCAGCTTCGGATTCTCCTCGTGCTCAAGATCGCCTTCGAAATTGTCGCCGCCGTTTGTGAAAGCTCCGAATGGGAGAACTTCAACACGACCTGTGTATGCAATTCCACCACCAACCGACGGCAACTGATTTCTCCCACGGCCTTCCGATATGGCTGCCTTGAGATTAACAATTACATCATTGTTGATTGGACGCCAGAATCCTTGAATACCAAAATCTCGGTCAAGATTGAAAGCCCCATTAACAATCGATCTGTCTGCGAATTCGAGTTCACCAGATGAAATAACTCGTTGCCTGTTTCCCGGCAATTTGGTTTGTCCGAAACTAATCTGAAGAGTGGGAGTGAAGTTCCAGAACACCATTGCATCGCCAACAATGTTTGGACCTTGTGCTGACGTATAATCCTGGTCTGCACGAGAGAAAAACAATTCAATTTTGAATAATAACCTGGGATCTACCAATTGCCCGGCGATGTTGATGCGCAAACGTCGAACCACAAAATCAATTGATTGCGCCGATAAGTCGGTTTCACTTTTTGAAACGTACGTAACCCAGTTCTGCATTCGAAAACGCAGATTTACCATGTTCAAACTATCTGCCGATCGGAAGATAATCCCCTTCGGACCGAAGTTAACACCGCCCCCAGATTGTGCACCATTCTGTGCGAATGCTGAAGTTGTTACCCAGAGGAATGAGATGAGAATCGAGCCCCGGTTTAAAGCCACTAGAAGATACTTCATCACATAATATATTATTTAAATGTTACCAAATTGTAAGGCGAAATGTTACCAAATTGTTAGGTATCCGAACATAGGATGTCGTTGATGCAAACAGTTCCACCTATTTTCGCCAGCAATGAAACGCATTGCAGTTTTTACCAGCGGGGGCGATGCCCCGGGCATGAATGCGCATATACGCGCGGTTGAAAGAGTCGGAGAAAAGCGCGGCCTTGAAGTGATTGGAATAATCGGCGGTTACAGCGGGATGATTGCCGGGCATTACGAAGTGCTGGACCGCATCCGCACAGCGAATATCATCGACAGAGGTGGTACTGTTCTTAAAACTAGTCGCTGTGAGGAATTTTTTTTTCCGCAGGGTCGCGCAGCTGCAGCCAGGGAACTGAAAGCGCATGGAATTGACGGTGTAATCGCTTGTGGCGGCGATGGTACGTTCCGTGGCGCTCATGCACTCTTTCTGGAGCATCACATTCCAATTGTTGGTACTCCTGGCACCATCGACAACGATCTCAGCGGCACCGATTACACAATCGGATACGATACAGCTGTGAACACAGCAACCGAGGCAATCGATAAAATTCGAGACACAGCCGATTCGCACGGCCGACTGTTCTTCATTGAAGTGATGGGACGTCACGCCGGCTTTATCGCCATGGACGTTGGCATCGCCAGCGGAGCTGAATTTATTGCTGTGCCCGAAACAATCACCGATGTCGAAGTCCTCTATCAACGAGTGCTTGCACAGGGTCTTGATAAACGTACAATCGTTATCGTTGGAGAGGGAGACGAAATTGGTGGAGCAACAATCCTGTCCAAGCTCATCCATGAACGCTATGGACTCGAAGCTCGTGTTGCTATTCTGGGGCATATTCAGCGAGGGGGCTCTCCAACGGTTCGCGATCGTGTTTTAGGTTCAAGACTTGGAGCTGCTGCCGTGGATGCTTTGCTGGAAGGACATACCGATGTGATGGTTGGTGATATGGCGGGAGCAATTACTCATGTGCCGCTTGAACAAACATGGACGTTTCGAAAGCCCGTACCCCCTGTAATCGTTGAACTTTCTTCCTTACTTGTATGAAACCAACTTTTTTAACGCTGATTCAGATGTTCCAGCTGGAAGGTATGATTGCCCTGGGTAAAATGTTAAATCCAGCGACCGGTGAGCTCGCCCGAAATCTCGAACATGCACAATATGTCATCGATATTCTTGAAGTGCTACACGAAAAAACATCGGGCAATCTTGCCGATGATGAGCGCAGGTTTCTTGAACAGACGCTGAGCACGCTGCAGTTGAATTATGTTGAAGAGGTCGGAAATCCGTCGTCACCTCCGAAGGGAGATGTTTCCTGATGCTAAAAATTGGAGTGCTAGCGCTTCTGCAGCGCGATGATGCAATATCGTGGGCTATGAGTGCCATCAAACGGTTTACTGAAGAAAATGTCGAGGTATATCTCGAAGAAGGATTGGCTGCACTTACGCCTCCTGATCTGCGCTCGAAGTGTGAGTCGTGTTCGATAAAAGATTTCGAAAAATATTCCGATATGGTCATCACGTTTGGTGGCGACGGAACCCTTCTGCATGCAGCCTATCACCTCATCGGTTCCGATACTCCCATTATGGGAGTGAACGTTGGCAAGCTTGGGTTCCTTGCTGAATTCTCTGTGACAGATCTTGAAGAATCTATCATGTACCTCCTGAAGGGTAATTATCGCATCGTCGATCGATCGACACTTCAGGTTACGGTGCAGAACAAGGTACATTTCGCACTGAACGAAATCCTGCTGGAACGTGCATCTGAAGCCAAGATGATTGCCGTTAGAGCTTTCGTTAACGATCATCATGTTGCAGATTATCGTGCAGACGGTGTGATAGTAGCCACACCAACTGGATCTACTGCGTATTCGCTTTCTTCCGGCGGACCAATCATAACTCCATCGGCAGATGTGCTGTGTATAACACCCATTTCGCCGCATACTCTAACGATTCGACCCCTTGTAATTCGCGACGATAGCGACATCAGATTTGAACTGATTGGAGACAACGCCTCTGCACAGATTGTGGCAGATGGACGAATTATTGGTCAAATCAATAAGAGCGACTCCATAACTATTAAAAAAAGTGAGTATATTGTTAAGCTTGTAAAACGTGCTGACAGTACCTACTACGACATGCTGCGCGAAAAACTCTTGTGGTCGGTTGATGCGGTAAAATTCTGATGGCTCTGAAGAGAGAGTTATCGTCGGTTCAGGCAACTGCTCTGAACATGATCGATATGGTGGGGATCGGTCCATTCATTACTACTTCGATCGTTGCACTAACAATGGGGTCTGCGCCCCTTGCCATCCTGGCCTGGATTTGCGGTGCAGCACTATCATTTGCCGATGCCTGCATCTGGTCTGAGCTTGGTGCCAAAATGCCTGAAGCCGGTGGTACGTATGCGTTTGTTCGGGAAGCATACGGACGCAATACGTGGGGCAGGCTTATGGCTTTTCTTTTTGTATGGCAAACAGTATTTCAAGCGCCGCTGGTTGTAACGTCTGGTGCTCTTGGCTTTGCTAAATATTTTTCATTTCTCGATATCACTGATGCGGCGTATGAGCGATTCGTTGCTGCGCTTGTGGTAATCGTTATTACGTTTTTGTTATACAGGAAGATCGGTGATATCGGTAAGATCTCTGTCGTCCTCTGGAGTACAGTAATTCTAACCCTCATCTGGATCATTGTCGGCGGACTATATAGCGGAACCTGGCACCTGGCACTTGGCTCGTTGAACCCGTCACCTGGCACCTGGCACCTGGCACTTGGCACTGCTTCAATCTCAACAATGTATTCCTATTTAGGATACTACAACATTTGTCACTTGGGTGCCGAGGTGAAGAACCCACAACGTGTGATTCCTCGGAGCATGATCATATCGATTGCCGGAATCACAGTTTTGTATTTACTGATGCAGGTTTCAATTTTTTCTGTCCTTCCGGCAGATAGCGTCGCTGCATCGAACTTTGTTATTAGTGAATTTATGACGGCGATTTATGGTTCTACGGCAGCTCAGGTAGCAACTGGTTTAATACTAATAGTCGCGTTATCATCGTTGTTCAGCGTAATGCTTGGCTATACGCGCATCCCCTATGCTGCAGCAAAAGATGGTCTGTTTTTTAAAGTGTTTTCTCATGAACACCCAAAACACAGTTTCCCACACATATCCCTTCTTGTTTTGGCTGGCCTTGGAGTCTTGTTCTCGTTAACCATGTCAATCGAAGACACCATAAAATCCATCATTGCAATGCGGGTGTTTACTCAATTTATTTCACAAGCTGTCGGATTGGTAATCCTGCGAAGGCGTATCGGCTCTGCCCACATGCCGTGGCGCATGTGGCTGTATCCAATACCAGTTGTTCTTGCTGTTGCGGGGTGGATTTGGATTTTTGCATCAGCAAAGCCGCTTCAGCAACAGCTTGGTTTGCTGGCTCCAGTAGTTGGAGTGTGTGTGTTTCTCGTCATTTCGTACCGAAGAAAAACATGGCCATTCTCATTGCACTGATCTTTGTGTTATGCGGGTCGATTGACGTTCGAGGGCAGAGCGTTCTCGTTGTAACTGCGCATCCCGACGACGAAGGGGCGTGTGCAGGAATGATCTACCGGATTACCAAGGAGCTGGGCGGCAGTGCAGATCTGGTTGTTATCACAAATGGCGAAGCCGGATACAAGTACTCGACGCTTGCAGAGAGGGTGTATGGGAAACCCCTGACGATAGAGGATACAGGACGTAAATATCTACCCGAAATCAGAAAACATGAATTGCTCGCTGCTGTAAAATGGATTGGAATCAGAAATGTATACTTTCTGGATCAGACCGATACAAAGTATACGCTCGATGCCGATAGTGTGTTGAAAAATGTTTGGAATGTGTCTGAAATACAACGCAGACTTGAAGATAGAATGACTTCACAGCAGTATGATTTCATCTTAACGATGCTTCCAACACCGGAAACACACGGTCATCACAAGGCAGCTGCAATCATTGTGCTGCAGACTTTTGAGAAACTCGTGCGCGAGCACCGTTTCCCTGGCAAGGAAGTGCCTACAATCTTAGGTATGTCGAGAGGAAGAACAGACTCTCTGAAAGCATTCAGGGGGCTGAAGTCATATCCAATAACAGCAATAGATACGTCTGCTCAGATTTTCGAATTCGACAGGTCTCAAACATTTGGTTACGATAATAAACTTGATTACACAATCATCGCCAAGTGGCACGCAGCAGAGCATAAAAGTCAGGGCACAATGCAAATGACCGACGTGTCCAAAGCCGAACATTATGTGCTGTTCAGAGTTAATCGGGGAAGTGCAAGGGGAAGAGCCAAGTGGCTGTTCCAGCGAGTGAAGCGTTGACTAGAGTCATTCTGAAAAATATGCTTGCACAGTTCACTTTTTTTTTTACCTTTAATGAGTCAATATTTTTGCAGGATGTGACGCGGAACCATTTCATCACTTTGTTGAATAATAGATGGATTTGCTGAAGCCGATACTTTTTTTTGTGAGGTAAATCATGAAGAGCATGGTAGTTCTTGTTTTTTTGATGTTTGCCGTTGAAATGAAGTCTCAGTGTGATTCATTGATACAGGTAATGACATCAGGCTCCGGATATAGCATCGGTACTATGAATCAGCAGGGTAATCCGATAACAATTAGTGCCGACGTTTTTTGTGCCCAATTTGTCTTTGGATACGAAGCGGATTCAAGCTACACTCGATGGGCATTTTCGGAATTCCTCCTTAATCGAAAGAAGTTATTTCTTTCAAACTGGTGCATGAATCGCGCTATAAATTATGATGCTGAAAATGATCAAGCTGTAGCTGATTGGACAGAAGAAGAGATGAGAGAACGAAGCACCACGAGAATTTTTCCCGTTCAGGGAAACGATACAATACAATTTTATCGTACCCTGAATTGGGTTGATCGATTAACATCTTCTCTGTCATTTAACCGGTATGTCAATTCAAACGGATTGGCTTTTTCTGTCGAACTCATTAACACAATCGATCGTTCACGAATAGTTCTTCTTGATACTTTCAGAATTGAGCCAACAACCTCGAGTAAGAAGCCATGTATTTATTCTTGGTATCCAATGGCATCTCGTGTTCGAACTGTGGTACCAATTTCCCAAGATTCAACGGATGCCTTTATTCGGATTAATGTTTGGACAAGCGGCACGAGTCCAGAACCTTTTGTTCGGGGTGATGTTTATGGTGGTATGATGTCTTCTTCTGACTTGGCAAGTATTGGATGGCGCAATTATCGAGACAGCGTTGAAGCAAACATTGAGTGCAACAACTCAACTAGTTGTGATTTAACGGTGTCAGCACTTTCAGGACCCTCAAGATTAAGTATCGGTTACGTATCGTCAGCATCACTTACACAAGTGATGGCTTGCAATATTTATGGAGACGTTGTCTGGTCATCATTCCTTCCAATGGGGCTCAATCCAACGAATGTATCAACTGTCTCAGGTTTGTATATCGTTCTCGGGCTGATAAATGGGCAAGTTGTTTGCACTAAGAAAATTTTTCTACCATAATGATTTAGAGAGGATGTTATGAAAACACTTTTACTCGCAAGCATGTTCATGATGTTTACAGTTTATAAAGCCTCTTCTTGGGCACAAGTAGATCCACGCATTTTGTGTGGTGTAGTTCCTGGAGATGGTTATTGCAGTTGTTTCTGGGCTCAAGAGGGAGACCCACCAAAAAGGGTACCAGGTTCAGATTATTGTGCAATTTGGTTGGAGGGAGCGGGAGGTTGCACTCGTTCTTCTGATTGTCATAATACTCTTAATTCCATTGGTTCCGGACCGATTTATTTCCCTCAATTCAATTTGGGTAATACTGTTGATATCATTTATTGGGGTGGTTGATTTCGATCCTGTAAATGGGTGTTCCAGAGGGGGAAGCGTCGACCAGTATCTTTCTGAAAAATAAGCTTGCATAGTTCATTTTTTTTTTACATTGCTCTTGTGACATATTTAGAGGAAGAAAATTTTCATCAATAATTCTTCTAGGAGGTATAGATGAAGGCTTTAATATCGTTCGCCGTAGCGTTTCTGATTAATATTACCATTGCACTTTCGTTGGCTCCGAACCTTGTACCATTCCAGTGCCCCGAAGGGGGAAGCGGCTGGATGGTATTTGAAGATCTTGACAATAACGGTTATTACGATTGGGTGACTATTAGGGAATGTGATGGAAGGGTTACAGAAGGGCCTTTCCCACCGCCAACAGGAGGAAATGGTGTTGTTGTCAATGTGACGACGAACCCTCCCGCGGCTATTGAATTCTCGTACACAATTTGCACAGGAACTAATATCTCCTCATGGGAGATTGTTGAGAAGGATGGATCGGGTCGTGTTACCGCCGTGATTTCTCGAAATTGTAGTTTTTCCATATCTGTTTCTTATCCATCAATAGTTAAACCATGGCAAGATCAGGGATTTCAACCACAAAACAGAACCTTTGAAAATTGGGTTGATGGATTCATCTCGAATAATATCATTGTGTCACCAAATCCATCCGATATGAATTCAGTTAGGGTGTCGCTTTCCAATCCAGTTATCGCAACGGGGACGCTGACGGTGAAAGTTGCGAACAATTCCGGACAGATAGTTTCCCACTCATTTACAACGTCAGAAGTCTTGTCGCAAGGATTGCTGATAGACACGAGCTATATGACGGCAGGAACGTATTCAATGGTAGTTGTAGATGCGAAAAACAAAATTGTTGCGAAAGGAAATCTGGTAGTAACTCATTAGAGACAAATCTCTGGAATGTGTTATGGGCTGTGTGCTGTCTAGTACGCAGCCCCTTTTTATTTATACATGATTACGTTTTCAACCTGCATTAACAGGGTTATGTAACTTCGTGGCATCATTTAGCGGGCAGCCATTTTTCAGAGAGACTTGAGTGTCGGCATACCATTCTGTTTCGGGCCTCATTTACGACCTCCACAACAGGCGAAGCTTTCTCGGTACGGTGCATGTGGAAGGGGGCTTGATTTCGGATATCGTTGAGGACGAAACGGTAAACCCGCAGCAGCTGATAATGCCGGGTTTGGTTGATGCGCATGTGCACATAGAATCTTCGATGCTTGTACCGTCGGAATTTGCACGGCTTGCAGTTGTTCATGGCACCGTGGCAACGGTCAGCGATCCACATGAGATTGCAAATGTCTGTGGAGTCGATGGCGTAAAATTCATGATTGAAAGTGGCGAAGAAGTTCCATTCACATTTGCATTTGGCGCACCCTCTTGCGTCCCTGCAACGAGATTCGAAACTGCAGGAGCAGAGATTACAGCAGACGATATCAAGGAGTTGTTTAAAGACAAGAGAATTCTCTACCTAAGTGAGATGATGAACTGGCCCGGGGTTTTGAATGAAGATCCTGAGGTCATGGCAAAGATTGCAGTTGCTAAGAAAGCAAAACGTCCAGTAGACGGTCATGCTCCCGGTCTGAAAGGCGCCGATGCCCGCAAATACGCAAAACGGGGAATATCAACAGATCACGAATGCTTCACACTGGAGGAAGCGCTGGATAAGATTAAAGCGGGAATGAAAATTCTTATTCGCGAAGGTTCTGCTGCCCGAAACTATGATGCCCTGCATACACTCTTACAGTCGCATCCGGAGAGCATTATGTTCTGTTGTGATGACATACATCCCGATAGTCTTGTAGCCGGACACATCAATGAGCATGTAAAACGCTCGCTTGAGCTGGGTTATAATGAATTTGATGTTCTTAGAGCTGCATCTTTACACCCGGTCGATCACTACAAGCTTCCTGTAGGATTGTTACAAAAGGGAGATCCAGCCGATTTTATTGTTGTTGATAATCCTAATGATTTTAACATCCTTCAGACATGGATAAAAGGTATTAAGGTCGCTGAAAACGGTGAGTCACTTCTTTCGCGCAATTTGGCGTCAGCCACAGAAGCAGACACCTATCCAATTAACAACTTCAATCGAACTGAAATATCGTCTGGTGATATCCATATTGACGTCGGCGATGATGAAATACGCATCATCGTTGCCCATGATGGTCAGCTTGTAACGTCCGAGGAGATAGGCCATGCAACAGATCCCGATGTGCTAAAGATTGTGGTGGTGAATAGATATGCAGACGTGAAGCCGTCTGTGGCGTTCATTAAGGGCATGGGCTTGCTTCACGGCGCAATTGCCTCGAGTGTTGCTCACGATTCACACAACATCCTTGCAGTTGGTTGTACTGACGGTGAAATCGTAGCGGCAGTAAATGGTGTTATTGCCGAACGCGGAGGGATCAGTGTGGCAGTCGGGCGTACAGTGCAGGTTTTGCCCCTACCAGTAGGTGGCTTGATGAGTCTCGAAGACGGATACGTTGTATCCCGTATGTACAAAACTCTCGACCGGTTGGCTAAGAATCAGGGATCGCGGTTGCGAGCCCCCTTCATGACGCTATCATTTATGGCCTTGCTGGTGATACCACATCTTAAACTGAGTGACAAGGGACTATTCGATGGAAATACCTTTACATTCACAGAACTTGCAGCCAGCTAAAGTGCACGCCGACAACCACGCGAATAGACTTTTAGCCGATGCTTCGATTATCCGTCTTGTACAGATTGCAATTAATGAAGACGTCGGATCCGGCGATGTAACTACCGAACTAACCGTTCCTTCTGATGCTGTGGCTGCAGCGCGCTTTATTGTTAAACAGGATGGAATTATCTGCGGTCTACCAATCCTTGATCTGGTACTGCGGCAGTTTTCGAAGGACATCAATCTTGAGTTGAAAGTTGACGAGGGAGATTATATAGAAGCGGGAACTGTTGTTGCCACCGTGGATGGACCAGCACATGCTCTGCTCGGCGCAGAGAGGACATGTTTGAATTTCATTCAGCGAATGAGCGGCGTTGCAACAAAGACACGAGCCTATGCCGATCGCATAGCCGGAACAGGAGCACGAATTCTCGATACCAGAAAAACGATACCCGGATGGCGACTGCTAGACAAGTATGCCACGTCGGTAGGTGGTGCTCTTAATCACAGAGTTGGATTGTATGATATGGTAATGATCAAGGACAATCACATTACAGCAACCGGCAGTATCGAAAATGCAGTAAATTCTGTGGTGGAGGAATTAAGGGGGCGATCGAATCTGAAGATTGAGGTGGAAGCGCGCAATCTCGACGCTGTGGAGGAGATTATGCGATGTGCTGGTATAGATAGAATCATGTTCGACAACTTTACTCCGCAGCAGGTGCATGAAGGCGTTATGATCGTCGACAGGCGCATGGAAACGGAAGCGAGCGGAGGAATTACATTCGACAACATTTCCAGTTATGCCGAAACAGGTGTGGACTTCGTCAGTATTGGCGCCATCACGCACAGCGCTGCTGCGTTAGATATAAGCATGAAGCTTTACGTACCGAGGAGTTCTTAAATAAGATTACGATTTTCTTGGCCTGTGTCCATTGATGATACTCATTGCCACATGGTGCACGCTATCGCGTAGGTGCGCCGGTTCAAGTACACGAATCTTACCTCCGAATGAGATAATCCAGTGCACCAGCACGTCGGTAACTGGTACAGTTAACGTTAGCTGAATCTTGCCACCTTCGAGATCGACGATTTTTTGTGAGGGATGCAATTCCATTAAGTGAAATTGATCGGCGATTTCAGATTCAATTTCAAGCACGACGTTAATGTGTTCGCCAAGATCGGCATGGCTGTTTAGACCGCTGATATGGGGTGCGAACAGGACAGGGATAGGACCATTCAGCGTATAGGATTTTTTCTTCGGATCATATGCAATTGGTAAATGCAGGCTATTGATCAAATAGTCCAAATCGCGCGCAATTGTGCGAGGACTAACTTCAAGAATAGTTGCCATCGCGCCTGCAGTTACCCGTTCCCCATGAATGAGCGAGCTAAGGATTGACTGGATGCGATAGAGCGTTGGTCTTGACACGCTCTTCATTAAAAAGCTGAATTGAACTTCACGAATTAGATGCGATGCTACGTCGCTCACTATGCCATATACTGTCATAGTCGGAAATTCAACGTGTTTTTCTTGAATTGTCACACACGTACGTCGTGTGTAATAGGCGCAATGTGACTAAGCTATCTACAGTTCCCGGCGAAGGCGTGCAACAGGAATGCGAAGTTGTTCGCGATATTTTGCAACGGTTCTTCTCGCCACCTTATAGCCAACTTTTTTTAAGTCTCTGGCAAGCTTTTCGTCGCTCAGCGGTTTGACTTTCGATTCATCGCCGATTAAATCTCTAATTTTTTGTTTGATGATTCTTGTCGATACCTCCTCACCCTCTTCAGTGATCAGCGATTCACTGAAGAAGTACTTCAACTCGAACGTCCCAAACTCGGTTTGAACGTATTTACCGTTTACAATTCTGCAAATCGTTGAAATGTCGAGTCCGGTAATCGCGGCTACATCGCGATAGATAAGAGGTTTTAAACCTATCGGGCCAGACTTTAGGAATTCGGTTTGTAAACCCGCGATGGCCGTCATTACGCGAAGCATGGTACTCTTGCGCTGACGGATAGCCTGTATCAGAAACTTCGCGTCTTCATATTTCTTGCGTAGCCACTCACGCGTCTCCTTGTTGAACTTATGATTTCGAGCCTCGCGCTTTAGCCTTTCGTATGCATTGCTTACGCGAAGAGTTGGTAGTCTGCTGTCGTTTACGGTTATGGAGAAATCCGATCCATCTTCAGTCTTCTCGATGATAAAGTCGGGAACAAGAGTGTTTACTTCATATTCAATGGTTCCGCTACCCGGGCGAGGGTTGAGGTGGCGTATTACGTCGATTG
This sequence comes from bacterium, assembly GCA_020050895.1. GTDB lineage: Bacteria > Bacteroidota > Ignavibacteria > Kapaibacteriales > Kapaibacteriaceae > OLB6. The sequence continues at coordinate 13,348 of JAGVJW010000248.1, forward strand.
CTTCGCGCAAGTATTCTTCGGTAACATCAAGCTGACGTTCAATAACGTTAAAATGCTTCATCGCAAATGCTTCGTATGCATCGGTCAGTACGAGCAAGGCAAGCTTCTGTGCAGCATTAGGCTTCCGAACTGTCTTTAACTGAGCAATGAGGCATTCCTGCACATTTCGCGAAGCAAACCCGGGTGGATCCAACATTTGAATTTTCTTCACTACCTGGTCGGCCTGTTTCAACGAAATTGGCATCAATGAGCGATCGATTCCCTTTATCAGGTCTTTCTCATACGCCGACTTCTTTGCGCCAAGCAACATCGGCGCGTGCAAGGCAAGATCGTGTTCCGAAAACACAGCGTTGACTTCGGAGATGAGATCATTCAGATCGCGGCGTAAATATCCATCTGCATCAACATTACCGATGACGTATTCGCCAAACAGTCTCTCCTCATCAGAAAGGTTCAGAAATTGCAGCTGCTCTGTAAGTTCATCTTCCAACGAA
>JAGVJW010000139.1 GCA_020050895.1 bacterium
CACTCCAAATAATGCCAACCGTTTGATTTGCATTGGCATCCTTGCTTTCAGCCAACCTGTAAAATTCCCATAGTGCGATAGATGTAACTACTATCACGCCGAGGCCAAAAACCACGCCACCATACCACAGAATTCCTATGGTTACCGGAATCCCGATGATTGCGACCAGAAATCTCTGTAAAAGGTTATTCATAGCAGTACAACAAATCTACTCCCGTACATTAGCATTCCACGATTTCAATTTTAATAGTCGCCATGCACGTATACACTCTTCCCGGCTCATCACAGTATAATGTCCTACTAACCGGTGAAAGCGACTTTGTGATGGAGTTCGCTTCTATCCTGGATTCAAAGGGCATCACGTTTTCTATTCTGCCTCCCATGGATGAACTCGATGAACTTGATATGGAACTCGATATTGTTGAACAGGCAATGGGTGAAGCGTCGTTCGATGCCGATGAGTACGGCGTGTTTGCCGACAAAGTAATTGGCGACGTAAGAGACAATGCCGGAACGTATACGCATTTGATCGACCTTTCGATTGAGATGCTGATGGATAGAAAGACGACGTTGGAAGTTGCAGGTGCAGTTAACCCGAAGGCAACAGTTATCGCAACAAGTCTTGCAAATACTGCCACAGAAATTGGCGTGATGACTGGAACAGGATTGCGCATCGTTGGCACAGGGCTTGCCCCATCGGTGATGTCTTTCGCAACACGTATTGATATTGCAGGCGGCCTGAATACCAGGCCGGAACATGTTGAAATGGCACGCGCATTTTTTGAATCACTCGGTTACGACGTCGACATTGTTGAAGACCGCGTAGGCCTCGTGCAAATGCGCATCTTGGCTACGCTTGTTAACGAAGCTGCTTTTGCCGTGATGGAAGGAGTGGCATCACCTGAAGATATTGATAATGCAATGAAGCTCGGCGTGAATTATCCTAAGGGACTTCTCGAATGGACAGATGAAATTGGTATTTCTGTAATCACCGTTATTCTCGATGGATTGTACCGCGAATATGGGCAGGAGCGCTACCGTCCGTGCGTTTTGCTTAAGCAATATGTCCGGGCTGGATGGGAAGGTAAGGCAAGCGGTAAAGGGTTTTATACATACGAGAAGAGCAAGTGATAAGATTATATCTGGATTTCGACGGAACAATAACGCTCAGAGATGTCGGCGATGAATTGTTTATGGAATATGGCGATTTCCATGTGCATTCCGCTGCATTAATGTCGGGGGAGACCGATGTACGTTCTTATTACAAGGGCGTGGTACAATCACTTCGTAAGGACTGTACACCAGGGACGTTAAAATCCTTTGTCGAGAATCAGGAGGTTGACCCTGGTCTTCTCAACCTTCTTGAATTTTGTAAAAAAAGAGATATTGAAGTTTTGATAGTTAGCGACGGCTTCGATAGTTACATCAACCCGATATTGAGCAAGCATGTACTTAGCAATTCAGAGATTGGAATCGGAGATCTGAAAGTAATGAGCAATACTCTCCAGTACGATGGATCACAGTGGATACCAGCGTTCCCCGGCGCTACTGAGTCATGCTCATGCTTCTGCGCTTCGTGCAAGAGGAATGCTGTTATAGGTACAAGCACCGAGGCTGATGTAACGATCTACGTGGGAGACGGAATGTCGGACGAGTGTGCAATTCAATACTGCGACGTTGTGTTTGCAAAGCACTCTCTCGCCGCATTCTGCAACTCGCATCGAATTCCTCACCATCCATTCAAAAACCTCAGTGATGTTCAGCGGATCCTTGCATCCAAATTGGCGACTGGAGAACTCAGACAGCGACGTCAGGCTGCGGTTGCCAGAGCATTAGCGTTGAGAAGCGAGTAGCTAATCACAAATCAAATCCAATCGCCTTCCGGATTTCTCCGCTGACTACAAGCTTGCGTACATCTTCCATGTCTTTGTAGAGAATGCGATCTGATTCGGCAAATGGCACACGCGCTCTAATAGTGGCAATCACGTTTTCTAGCGCAGTGCTGGAAGTGAGTGGCCGCAATAAGTCAATCCCCTGAGCGGCACAAAGCAGTTCAATTGCGAGCACTGACTCAACATTACCGACAATCTCCCACAATTTTCTAGCAGCAATGCTTCCCATTGAATTGTGGTCTTCCTGATTTGCACTAGTTGGTATGCTGTCGACGCTTGCCGGGTGGGCGAGCACCTTGTTTTCGCTTACCATGGATGCAGCGGTGTATTGCGCAATCATCATTCCCGAGTTTAAACCGCCCCCTACCGCTAAAAATCTCGGGAGACCACCGAGTGCAGAATTGACGAGACGTTCTGTACGACGCTCGGAAATGCTTGCAATTTCAGATATAGCAATGGCAAGGAAATCGAGGGTGATGGCAAGGGGCTGACCATGAAAGTTCCCGCCCTCGAGAGCAACGTCGTCATCTGCAAAAACAAGCGGATTATCTGTTACGCTGTTTACTTCAAGTTGAAACACTCGCGCAGCATATTCGAAAGCATCGCGGCTAGCACCGTGCACCTGTGGCATGCAGCGCAATGAATATGCATCCTGTACTTTTAAATCGCCGACACGATGCGATTCACGAATATCACTTCCTTTAATAAGTGCTCTCAAGTTTCGGGCACAGCGTAACTGACCCGGGTGAGGACGTGCAAGATGTAAACGCTCGTCGAATGCAATGTCGGTGCCGCGCAATGCATCCGTCGACAATGCTCCGGCAATATCGGCCACATCAAGCAGGTTGCCGATACGGTGGAAAGCCAAGACACCGTATGCACACATCATCTGTGTGCCGTTAATCAACGCAAGACCCTCTTTTGAATCCAGAACAACGGGCTCGATGCCGTGTGCTTGCAAAACGTCTGCAGCAGGCTTGCCGTCTATCTCTCCCCTGCCGATAAGCGCCAGCGCTAGATGAGCAAGCGGCGCAAGATCTCCACTTGACCCAACGGAGCCCTTACCGGGAATATCAGGAACAAGGTTATTATTAAACATTGTTATCAACGTTTGGAGTGTCTGTACCCGAATTCCCGACAGCCCCCTTGCAAGCGCGTTGATACGCAAGATCATCATTGCGCGAACGATTTCCGGCGGAAGGAGCGGGCCCATCGCTGCGCTGTGCGACATAATCAGATTCTCCTGTAGCCTTCTTGTGTTTTCGGGTGAAATAACTACGTTGGAGAACTCTCCAAATCCAGTTGTCAGCCCGTAAACAACACGTCCTTCCGAGGTCCAGCGTTCAACGGCATCTCTGGATGCCTGCATTCGCCCTATTGCAGCATCGGTTAATTCAATTTGCGCTTGAGCGTCATATGCTGCTTGTGCTACGTCAGAAATCGTTAGCGACTCACCATCAATGTGCAGCGTATGCATAAGCCCCTTACTTGATGAAACTGCTCCAGGAGTATTCCCTTGGAGTAGTGCGTCCCTTCTTGGCAAGGTCTATCAGAAAGGTTGCAGCAGTTTTTAGGATCCACTCGAAATTCTCATCTTGAATAGACGACCGCTCGGCATCGGGAGCTGGATTCATGTAGTCTATGGCATATGGGATTCCGTCGCGTACCGCAAATTCAACCGTGTTAAAATCGTACCCCAGCATAGTGCAGATTTTAATGCAGAGGTTGGTTAACATGCTAGTCATTTCTTCGGTAGGTGCAAACGATGCCTTGTACCTTAGGTGGTGTGGATTGCGCGGTTCATAGGGCATGATGTGCACATGTTCTTTTCCAATGCAATAACACCGGTAGTATTCGGTGAATTCGATGCCTTCCTGCAGCGTCATCACTATGTCGGCTGTCTCGCTATAGCGTTCAAAGAATTCGTCAATCGAATGAACCTTGTACACATGCTTCCAGCCTCCTCCATCGTGAGGTTTTAGGTATGCTGGGAAGCCGATGTAATCAAAGATTTCCTTCCAATTCAGAGGATAGGTAAGATTTCTGAATGATTCCGAAGTCGTATCCCGCGGGTGATTTTTAGTTGGCAGCAGTACTGTTTTCGGAACCGGAATACCAATTTTGTTCGCAATGGCATAGTTGAAAAATTTATCATCAGCCTCCCACCAGAACGGGTTGTTCACAATCCGTACACCCTGCATAGCTGCAACCTTGAGCATTGCCCGATAAAAGGGAACATCCTGCGATATGCGGTCGAGTATTACATCAAACTCGAACATCTGATCGAGCCGTATTCCTCCAACCTTCAGGAACTCGGCTGAGACTCCATCGTCGCGACCGTTAATTTCAGCAACAAGTGCAGGCGGGAAGGTTTGTTCCATGCCAACCAACAAACCAACTTTCTTCATGATAACCTCTCACGGGGGCTAGTGGGATGCAAAGATAAGTTGCATGCCATCGCGGGGGGTGAACCTGCCAAGCATTGGAGCCGATCCGAGCCAGTCACCGAGGTTCACATACAAGCCGTGGTTGATGCGTTCAAACGTTGACTTGTGTCGATGGCCCATAACAACAACATCGTAGCCTTCGCTCAGCTTGGATTGTGCAAAGTCTCTCAATCCGTCTGACGTACCATAATCTTTTGACGCAGTAAAGTCCCTACTACTCTGAGATGTACGGGATGCCAAACGGATTCCGAAATCAGGATGAAGAAATCGGAACACAGACTGTGCCACACGGCTTCGTAAATGCTTCGCAGAATTAGATATCCTCTGTCGTTACTAGCCTTACCATCGCCATGACTAATGTAAAATCGTTTGCCCCCTATCAATGCGTCGATGTCTCCCATTTCAACCTTGATACCTATCTCCTCCTGGAAGTATCTCCAGTGCCCGAAATCGTGATTGCCCATAAGGTAGGTTATAGGGATTCCTGCATCAACGAAATCATGCAGCATGGCAAGCGTTCTAACATGCCCCTTGGGAATAGTTGTTTTGTAGTCGAACCAGAAATCGAACAGGTCGCCGACAACAAAGAGATGGCACGTTGTGTTCTTAATGTCGGATAAGGCTTGGATCAGCACCCTCTCTCGATTGCGATCCGTCTCCCTATCGCCGAAACCCAGGTGTACGTCGGATATAAAGGTGACGTCCCTTCCTTCAGGCACTTCTATTATCAGGTTCCTAACAGAGACGACGGGCGAAAACATAATTGAAAAATAACGACACGAAGTGCTGCTTCGGCTATCTTTGCGCCTTGTTAAAAATTTACTATGTCTCAAAATCCGACTACACGTAAGCGTGTAACTACGCTACGCCTGGCACAGATGAAGGAAACGCAGACACCAATAACGTGTCTGACGGCCTACGATGCGCTGACTGCCGAGATCTTTGATCAGGCTGGTATCGATCTGCTGCTTGTGGGAGATTCCCTGGGGAATGTAATTCAGGGTCACGACACCACAATTCCCGTTACGCTCGAGCACATGATCTATCACACGCAGGCAGTGGTGCGTTCCGTCCATCATTCAATGGTGGTAACGGACATGCCCTTTATGTCGTATCAAGCCTCTCCACGCGAAGCATTTCGCAATGCAGGCAGACTCATGAAAGAAGCCGGGTCGGGTGCAGTTAAATTGGAAGGGGGCATGCGAGTGTTGGATGCAGTACGCCTGATGACAGAGAATGGAATACCAGTGATGGGACACTTGGGCCTGACTCCTCAGAGCATTCACCAATTTGGTTCTTATCGCGAGCGTGGCGCTTCTCCAGAAGAAGCCGATCAAATCAAGGCAGATGCCATGGCGCTTGAGCAAGCAGGTGTCTTTGCTATCGTCTTGGAAAAAATACCCGCGTCGCTTGCCGCTGAAATTACAAATGCATCTCAGGTGCCGACGATTGGTATTGGTGCAGGACAACATTGCGACGGACAAATACTTGTGTGGACAGATATGATGGGAATGTCTACTCAATTCAGACCACGTTTCGTTCGCCGGTATGCAGAACTCAATGAAGAAATGACGAAGGGCGTAAAGCAATACATTGCAGATATTCATGCTCATAAGTTCCCATCAGAAGAGGAAAGCTATTGATGAGAGGAACGATGATTGCGGCAGTAGCTTCGTTAGTTATCTCAAGTTTGTACGGGTGTTCGCAGTCACCCGTTACTAACTCAAACGACATCGTATTTCCGGATTCTCTTGTCAGCTACCAAAAGCACGTCAAACCATTTCTCAATCTAAAATGCGGACAATGCCACAGTGACTCGTATGCAGCCGGCGGGATTCGATTAACACAGTATTCTTATTTACTTTTTGACAAACCCAATCTCATTGTGCCAGGTCAGCCAGACCAATCGTTAGTAAATCAGGTGTTAGAGAGGCTGATAGCTCATCAGGCAGGCCGATTTGAAACGATACCTTCGAATCAAATCATCGGAATGCGAACATGGGTTACTGAAGGAGCATTGAACAATTGAAAAATAACCGATCACAAAAACAATCAAGGATGTCAATCATGCCACTGACACGCTGGTCGCTTGCGTTATTGCTAATCAGTTTAGCTGTCTTTGGGTGTACACGGAAGGCAACGCCAACGCCAATCGAAGAATTGAAACTGATCAAGGATGACGTCAGAAAATTTGAGGTGAAAGTTCCTGCAAACTGGTACATTCAGACAGTGAGTGGCGAATTAGTACTTGCAACATCGCAGAAAGGAGTTTCTAAGCGTTTCTTCGATTTTGGCAAAGGCGAAGGCGGAGCTAAGGTTGAGTTTAGAGCGATACAACTTGACAGTACAAGATCATTGGACTCCTTGATCAAGAATAGTAAGCTTGATTTCGAAGATCGACTCGATCGGTACACAATCACGGATGTGTCTTTTGGCGGAAAGAAAGGAAAGCTCCTTTCAGTTCATTTCGATCAGGAAGATGGCGAGTTCAGATCTGAAGCATATTTCGCTGAAAACGATTCAGTAGTGTCTATTCTGACTCTCGCTGCCTTTGGAAAAACATTCGAGGAATACAAAGAACCCTTCGATGAAATCGTGAAGTCGGTAAAACTGGGACGGCGTCCGGATATAATTAGCAACGTTCCCGATACGATTGCGCCCACAGGTCCAGAGCCCCCTTCAGACACATTGCGTCCTTATAGCTCTAGTGAGTTTACTATTCAGATCCCGCAGAACTTCGAAGGTAAGAAAGCAAACACTGCAGGAATATCAGCTATTAACTTCGTTGGATCGCGTCTAGATTGCAACATCCAGGTGGATGTATTTGATGCAACAAAACAAAACAAGCTTGACAAGATCATCACGCAGAACAAACCAAACTATGGTGGAGGCGATGCCAGGAGCACTTCACTTGGGGGATCGAAAGCATATTATTTTTCGTACACACCAACAAAGACTGTATCGAGCAGAGCATACTTTGTAATAACGGGCAATAAGCTATTTCGCATTACAGTGAACTGGTATAAGCCTCAAGAAAAGTTGTATTTGCCAATATTTGAGAAATCACTGGCAACTGTAACATTTAAATGAAACAATAATCATCCGCTGCAACGGCGACCTTCATGGTCGCCGTTTTTGTTTCTCACCCGCGGGCGTGTTCACATGAAATGGTTTCGCGGTTTTGTTATATCAATTGTTTTGTCTGTCACATGCTCAGCAACACCGCAGTTGTCCCTTTTAACAGGCAACCGCTGTTCAAACTGTCATGTGGCAAATGCCGGTGGAGCAACCCGTAACAATCTTGGTTGGTACTCCATGTATGATGTTAGCATCATTCCGCGGGATTCGGACATTCTGTCGTGGCTCTATTCATCTGATACCACAAACGACTTCTCGAAAAAGCAATTCATTTATGGATGGGATCTTCGCGTGCAGAGCACCAAGTCCTTTATAGATGAAAATGCCAGCAGAGTAATTTTTCCCATGCAAGCGGCTGTGTATGCAGCCTATCAACCAGTAAAAGCGTTTACTATAGAGGGATCGTATAACATTGCCTCACTCCGCCAGGCCCACAACTCCGAACAGCAAATTCACTTTCCCGGACAACGAGCTGGATGGCTAAGCACAATCATTCAGCCAAGTCGCAGCCTTCCTGCATTGAGAGCAGGATTGTTCCGTCCGTCGATCGGTATTCGGTACGACGACCATACGATTTATAGTTACAACTATGTTCTGCCCCTTTCCCGCCAAGCCATTATTGCACCTAACTGGGCAGAGTACGGTGCCGAAGTATCATACGAAGGGCTCAAGTGGCTTACCACAGAGATGGGCATCTTCGGCTCTGAAGGTCTTTCACAAGTACCACTGTGGGATGGTGTTGTTTTTCGTAGTGCCATTACAGGAAATGCTCCAACAGTCACGGCTCGCCTTGTTGCATGGCCAAACATTGCAGGAGAATTGTCGACAGGATATGTAGGGGGCTCGTATCTGTTTAACAATGATTTCACGATGATGAATGTATTTGTTGGTATCGGACTCACGGATTATCTCTCGCTGATGGCAGAAACTGTGTTTACGTCCAAAACAAACGTCATGAAGTCGACGACGTTCATGACTGAGCTATTATGGCAAGTGTGGACTCCGGTTCTCGCCTACGTCAGATACGAAACAGGTACTTCGACGTTTGTGAATACTACCGATCGCGCTACGGTAAACAGCATTATTTTCGGATCGCAGTTATTTATAGTGCCGTTTGTTGAATTCAGGCCTGAATATCGGATTCAGGACACATATCTTGACGGATATTCATCTCGATGGAACTTTCAACTCCACATATTTTATTAATAACTATTATCAATTTGCAATGATCTGGAAGTTCATCATCGTATTGGCAACGTTCGCAATAATCCTCGGCGGTATCGTGTGGCATGCACATGGGTATCACATCTACACAAAGACCCGCGAGGAGGTTGTAACTGTTGTGAACGATGATTTGTTTGGCGTCCGTGAAGAGCGGACGTGGGTTGAATCGTTCAAACTTGGGATGCTACCAGATGATGCATCGGTAACCGTTGTTTACAGATCGTATGCATTCATTATCAGTGTTAGTCTTACCACAATCGTTGTAAGCTCAATAATGCTAAGAAGGAGAAAACACCAATGAAGCTCGACAGACGAGCATTCCTCACGGCATCATTAATATCGGTCGGACTTACTCTTAGTACATGTGCGATTTCGGTAAATTTGGCTTCGTGCGAAAAGTCAGAAACCCCTGCAACATCGCCTGAATCAACCTTCTCGATTGATATCACAAATTATTCCGAGTTAGGCTACTTTGGCTGAATACACATTCACCGATCCTCCTAGGTTTGCTTCGTCTTTCGATATCACAACACAGATTCATACAATAACAGGCTAACATGGATACCTTCACAAACGAGGAGCGCTCCACATTGTATCAGGCGTTTCTCGATGTGACGAAGCGCGGACATTACCTGTCCTCAGAGATCGATCTCGTCTTTAAACTACTCTCTCCATCGGCGGACAAAGCAACATACTATCGATCATTACTATTTCAGGCTATCCGATACAACGATTTTGCCGGGGCTGTTGATGGGGCTTACGATGAAGCGAGCGCTCCCGGAAAAATGTATATGCCGGAATGGATGCGCGAAGCTCTCGTTCAATCACTAGGAGAGAATTTTGATTATTTCGTCTCCCAATCACTTACCAACGCTCCCGTATTCATTCGGGTGAACACACTAAAGACAACTGCCAGCGAATTAGTTTCTCAGCTATCATCATTTAATGCAAGTGTTGTTAGTAACGAATGCTTACTCATTGGTTCGCCATACGGTTTATTTCGAAGCGATGCATTCGCATATGGATACTTTGAGCAGCAGGATATTAACAGTCAGCGTGTTACGGAAAGTCTCGACGTAGGTATAGGCATGCGCGTAGTTGATGCATGTGCGGGCAACGGAGGCAAGACGCTGCACATTGCTGCGAAGATGAAAAATCGGGGGACATTGGTTGCACTTGACATCGATCCGAACAGACTCGACGTACTGCATGAAAGGGCGAAGAGAGCCGGTATTGATAATATCGACAAACGTCAGGTTTCGTCAACAAAGGTTATTAAACGAATTGAGGGAACGGCCGATAGAGTTCTCATCGACGCTCCGTGCACCGGGACAGGCGTGTTGAGAAGAAATCCTGACATCTTATACCACCTATCGGAAAGATCATTCGACACATTGATTACGTTACAAAGGGATATCCTGCACCGCAATGCTTTGATTGCAAAACCTGGTGGTCGTGTTGTCTATGCGGTTTGCAGCGTCTTAGCCGAAGAGGGCGAACAACAGGTGCAAAAATTACTCGAAGACAGCGGCGAGTTTATTCTTGTGGAAGAATGGAAAACCTTACCCGGAGACGATGGTGGCGATGGATTCTACTGCGCCGTAATCACGAGATCAGGACGCGCATAAGCTTACGCTTGGCAACAGGTAGTATGGTTTCGTCAAATGGGAAATCAAGGTCTGTATCAACGATATACGTTGCAGGATTAGGCATATCCTGATGTTCCTTGATCAATTCCAATTTAACAGACTCAGGTGCTTCATGTACAATCCGCATATCGCGCGTTTGAAGCTCAATGGTTTTCATCGCTCGGTATTTGTCGTTATCATCGTGGTATAACGACATTTCATATCGTATCACATGCGATAATCCTGCCTTCGGATCGGGAATAAAGGCATACCCTTCATCGCGGTATAACGGCATAATGCCTACAATATCAATCGATAGATTATGCGTTACAAAGTCAAACATCGCAACGCCTTCTTCGGTAAGCTGTTTGATGCTGGGCAATGCCCATGCTATCAATTCAAACATGCGCTCCACGGCCACTTCATCCGCTGGGATTGCGTCGAACAAGAGGGTCTTTTTTTCGATATCAACACCCTTTAGGCGTCGCGGTAGTACCGTCCGATACTGATCTCTGTTTGCCTGGATTGTTTCCAAAACAGAAACCAACTCGATAAAATCACCGAGCCTCGGATAGAGCAAATTGTGACGAAATTCCTTTTCCGCCTGCTGTACAGAGGCAAGTATCTTGTACTGAGTAGTTTCGATATCTGCTGAACTACTCGTAAACATCTCCAGATCAAGTGCTGCCATCTCGATCTCCTTTTGGATCCACCCTACTTAATTGGGCTTCATACTTAATAACAAACATTGCGCCAATTTTGTTACAAATTCGTCTGCCCCCTATCCATAAAACCGATTAGCCGCCACCAGACACTTTGAGTAATCCAATCGTCATATTCGACGGAGTATGCAACCTGTGCAATTCAACCGTTGATTTCCTTATCACGCACGACCAGACGTCAACTCTCAGGTTCACTTCATTTCAGGGGAAGGGGGCTGAATTACTTAGCG
>JAGVJW010000134.1 GCA_020050895.1 bacterium
AGTAATGGTAGCGAGAACTGCATACAGAGTACCAACACTGGCAGCTGCCATCGATCGGGTATCGTATTCAAGCGAACGCTTCCGCATAAAGAGTACGGCAAAAATCATGGAAATGAGATAGGCAACCGTGGCAACCCACGACATTGGAACGTGAAAGAAGATCAGGCGTGCTCGTTCTTCGAGTCCTACGATGTATGGAAGCGTCAGCACGGGATCAACAATAACAGAGCCCCCTTCCATGGCACGAGCGTGCAGATCATCGTGATGCCGCTGTACGGATAGGATGACGGACCTCCCAACCATGGACTCTAGTAACTTTTCAAGGCCTGCACTTACTGAAACATTTACCAGGACGCGCCGATCACGGACGTCGCTCAAGAGCACCCACCCATCGGATGGAGATCCCTTGGATTCGACCAGTGCATACCATGGAATGACTTTCGAAGAATCCATCCGGTTCGTGATTACGACGTCGGTAAACGTGCCGCCGATTGGTGGCACAAGTCCAAGCAGGATTGTAAGTGTAACGCACGCTATTGCCATCCACATCCACCATCGTGGCCGACGGACGTCGATTCGCGGACGCATTCCAAGGAATATACCTGCCGCCGTTGCGCCAAGCATTATCAGAAATTTCATATCAGACAAAATTACAGCTTAATGAGTACGCCGCTTTGTAAGAATGAGCGTATTTAGCGTGGACATGCTCCCCGCGGGTCGGTATTCAATGGCATCCATCACCCGAGTCATCAGCATTATTCCAAGCCCATGATGCCTGTGCTCGGCGAAATATTGCCGCATGTCCGGAAGTTGAGATTTACTCGGATTGAAGGGGGCGGCATTATCTGATATCTCTACACGTACAGCTCCGGATTCGATGATTACGTGCAGGTCTATAAATGCATCGCGTTGATTGTGATAAGCATGTTGAATGAGGTTGGCGCAAACTTCATCAACGGCAACGACAATGTTGTTTTCTTCCACTTCCGAAAATCCAAGCTGTGATATCTGACCGTGGATAAACGTACGAACGCGCGCCAGGTGTTTCGTTTTTGCAACGATGCGTAGGGTGGCATTATCGTGAACAGGAGTCATCATGCTGATGCCGGGAAGGCCTCAACGGCTTCACTGACCGATGGAAAAATTTCAAATAGTACCGGAAACCCCAACAAATCAAATACTGAGAATACTTTGTCCTTCATTGAGGCAAGTTTGATGTCACCGCCATCCTTCCTCACGGATTCAATGAATACCATGAACACGCCGAGCCCTGCGCTGCTGATGTAATCGAGATGCGAAAAATCAACAACTATCCTTCTGCAGCCATCTGTGAGAACACGCTGCATCGTGCTCTCCAGATCCGACGCTGTATGTGCATCCAGATACCCCGAAATCGATATCACGCAAATATCGTCACCTTGTTTAATAACCGTTGCTGTAAAGGACGTCATTCTGGTTCTCCCACAATTTCTTTCACATGCACGTTAGCTGAACCGTCTGATGGAATACCGAATGCAAGACTTACAATGGTGATGTCGTCATGCTGATCGGTTCCTTCACCATGTTCGTCGAGTAGTGTAAGTGTCTCGCGTATCAGACTGGCTGCAGAAATTGTTCTCATCGATGCAAGCATTGTTTCTACTGGCTCGAACGTCATTTCACTCATGGCGGCGTTGCGCCGTTCGTTAACACCATCTGTTGTTAGCAGGCACAAATCGCCAGGAGCTACGTCGACCTCAATTTCTTCAATGATAGAATCAAATTGATCAGGGGGCATGATGCCAATCGCGATTCCTTTCGGTGCTAATGTCACCACCTTACCCCGTAAGCGCATGAGGGCAGGTGTGTGCCCTGCCCTGGCAACTTTCAACCGCATGGCAGAAGCGTCGACCTCTACACACATGAGTGAAATGTATATGCTTCGCTCAAGACTCCCTGAGAACGTTGCGTTAATGCGCTTCAGCAGATCAGCAGGACCGCATGACGATCGCATTTCCGCAAGAACAATACCTTTCAGCGTTGCCATATATAGAGCCGCAGGAATACCCTTGCCCGACACGTCTGCGATGATTGTGCCGATGTTGCCCGACTCAAACCTGACGTAGTCAAAGTAATCTCCGCCAACCTGTGCAGCAGGGATGGTGATAGCATCGATATCGCAATTGTCAGATTTTGGTGCGGATCTTGGAAGCAGCGAAGACTGAATATTTCTAGCAACTTCAAACTCCTTCTGCAGTCTTTCGTTCTCAAGCTCAGCTTCCCTAAGACGTGCCTGATCTATACCAACTCCAATCGTGTCAGCAAACGCCGTTAGCAAGTGCAAATCTTCCTGATCGAAACCAAAATCAACTGTGCTAAACATCACAAGTGTGCCAACTCGCTTGTGATGCGCCACCAGCGGAATAGTAATCAGCGATCGGATTGGAGTACCTGTGGTAGCATCGGGGATACTGGAAGAAAGTGATTCAACCAGCTCTGGTTTGTCTGTGGCAGTAAACAATCTGTTCAAATGCCTGTTCAAGTGCAGCGACGTAACGTAATCCGGATGAATAAGCTCTGCGCCAACAATTACGATCTCATTGTCCTCATACAGCTCACACCAGGCGCCATGAGCTCTGCATACGTCCAATGAATATTTTGTGACCGATGAAAGCAACTGGTGAACGCTCGCCGACTCCGCTACGAGGCGCGTGAGCTTCGTCAAGGAACTGACTTCACTGGAACGTCTGTCTACAATACCGCTGTTTGGAAGAGCTATCAGCGTCCCAATAAATAATCTTACAAAAAAAATGAATCCAATGAAATTTATTACAGCCGGCAGAACATCACCTTTTCTCAGGAAATGTTGCGATGCCAGAGATACGAAGGAAGTCTGATCGAACAGGAGCAGGGAGCTAATTACTGCCGAGGCGAAGGCTCCGCACATCGAGAGCCACAGGAGTCTGAGCTTTTTGTCGAGCGTCTGCGTAGGCAGCCAATTCAGCCTACCTATACTCGAAAGAAGAACGATGGCAACAACTATTGAGAGTACGATAGCCACAATGTTGAACAAACCCGAGAGGATCTCCAAAATGGAACTCGTCCAGATCCCCACCAACAAGACACTAACAAGGACTAGGCGGCCGGTTATTCGCTGACGTCTGGCAGTTGCAAGCGCTACGAGTAATCCGGCAAGTGCAATGGAGACTGTGTAAACGCCAACGGCAACGGCATGAACTGAAACAACATCAAGGAGATGTTCGATGCGGTCTCCATCAAGGTTGAAACCCACAATTCCCGATACCAATAACAAAGCAAGGGTTGAAACAGCATACAATGTTGATGCTGAGACGACAAGTTCGTTGCCGTTCTGTGTTCGAAGGCGATGCCTGAAGTGGAAGATGGTGGCTCCCACCAAACCCGCAATGATTAATACGCTGGCGGTAGACAATGCAATTTCTATCCAAATGTTATCGGGAATTGCATGACCTGCAACGACACACCAAAGCGAAACGCCTGCCATGCGCAGGACGACGGTCACACATGCAGCAATGATGATTGCCGCAAACAACCAACGTCGGTTTGCGTGATCGTCAGAAAATCGGAACATTAAGATTCAACATAAAAAAACATCAGTACCCGTCATCACCACCACTAAAAAACAATAACAACTTTCACACGATCAAGACTCTGAGATAACAATAACCTGATCGGTGTCGTTGAATACCAACGTCTTGTCCTTGTTTACGTTGAGAAATACTTCGGACTCGACGCCAATGTTTTTCTTGTATCCAATTGCTACCTGCCCCTTAGCAGCCGCAGACTTAATTAGCGTTGCAAAGGTTAAGGGACGCGCTGGTACGACGTAATCAACAATCTGTTTCAGGTACAGTTCATTTCCTTTAGCATCGAAGAATTCTGAGTAAACGTCGTATAAATCGCGATTCTCGGAAATCTGGGTTAACATCAGGGCAATAATCTTATTGCTGACAATGAAATCACTAGCGCCGGACAGACCAGCAAGCTCACGGTTTCTGTCGTCCAGCATTTCCGTCACAATATTTATCTTATGATTGAACTTTGATGTGATATCACGCAGGTGGATGAGAGTCATCAGCGTTTTAGCATCAGCTTCCTGCATGTTCACCTGCTTGTCTGCGAGAATAACGATGCTCGTCCTATCCGATCTCGCAACATCGTTGAGTGATTCTCTGTCGGTGTGATCGGCAACCAATGCCGAAACATTGAGATTATTAAACCCCTTTTGTAATACATTGAGATCAGTGGTCAACTCAGTGCCGGACACGATTGTGACCACTGTTCCCTTCATCACATATTGATCCAATTCCCGCAGAATCAACTCACCAATTTTGTTCCATCCAAGTATCAGGAAGTTCTCCTCTGTAGACGGAACAGAACGACTAGTTGAAATGGCTGAGTCGTCAACTTCAAAATGGTGTGTTGTTGTAATGGTTGACTTCTCGTCGTGGCTCATCACAATGATGGACGATCCTTCCGTAACAACTTCATCCATCGGTGGATTGAGTA
>JAGVJW010000258.1 GCA_020050895.1 bacterium
ATCGGCGATTAGCGGCGGCATACCGCGGCGTTCCAGTACCACATCTACTCTGCCATTCATCTGGTCGTGCTGTTCGTCCACGTCTTACCTCGCCAGCCGATCATCAAGCGACAGCCATGATCGCGGGTAGAACCAGAGGAGAATACTTCCGGCAATCATGAGCGTGTTCTTGCCAACCTTCCACCAACTCACTTCCTCGCCCCCTGACTCACCAAAACATCCACAGTCGATGTGCAGACCATTGACAACTGCCCAGGCAACTGCGAGTGTGAAGATTAACAGCATCAGCCCGCAAAGCGCTGCAGCAAGTTTTGTCTTGTAGCCAAGGAGCAGTGCCGTACCGGCCAACAGCTCTGCCCATGGCAGGATGAGGGCAATTGCATTGACAGCCCAGACAGGTACTAAGCCGTAATGATAAATGGCTGTTGCAAAAGCAAGTGGCTCAATGATTTTGGGGATGGCGGCAAAGACAAAGTAACCGCCTATGAAAGCACGAATTAAAAGGAGTCCAAAAGGTGCGATTAGCATGACAACAAAACTACTATTTTAACGGTTGGACTAATTTTCATCATTCTCTTTGGAAGGATTCCACATGGATGATTTTACAATGGGCGAAACCACCGGCTTGGGGATGCTGATGGCAATGGGTGCCGTGTTTTTCATTTTTTCCATTGTCGTGTATTTGTTTATTGGCTTTTGTCTGGGCAAGGTTTTTGAAAAAGCCGGCAAGCCATTATGGGCGGGTTTTATACCGATTTACAATTTGATTATAATACTCCAAATAGTTGGCAGGCCCATCTGGTGGGTAGCATTCTTGCTCGCAGCTATAATTCCAGTTGTGGGAGGACTTGTGTGTTTGGCAGTCGCAATCATCATTGGTATCGACCTTGCCAAGAGTTTCGGCAAGGATACGTTGTGGGGAGTGTTAACTGCGTTATTTGGAATTGTAATGATTCCCATCATGGCCTTTAGTAAGGACATTCAGTATGTGGGTCCGTCTGCCGCACCACAGGGCGCTGCAGGAAGTGGTTCCATGGGCGCATGATTTAGTGCCTAACCATTTAGTTCAGCACGTACGTGGAGATTAAACTCCATACAATTACGGCTATCATAAACGAATTTAGTATGAGACCTCCGCGCGCAAGTAACCGTGCTCCCCGGAGGTCTCTTCGTTTTTTGGGATCGGTTTCGCTAAGATTCTTTGTCTTGTGTAGCACATACATTGCTGGTAGGAGCCCAATAGCCCAAACAATCGCGAAGAAGATTGAGGCAAATGCCAGGTAGACATACATCTTTTTCATGCGAATGTGCTTATGCTGGGCATTGAATAAAACACACCATCATCGGGAATCTGCAAGGGCCCGACGTATTTCAAGCGATAAGTCTTCGTAATGTGCCTTTGTAACAGCGTCGGATCCAGCGCCCTTCATCTTCTTCTCCAATGCGGCCAGTCTTGCCCTGCTGATAGCGCGCACATCCGTCCTGTAGGCATCTAGGAGTTGAGCTAAATAGCCCCTGATTGAAAATTCACCCGATTGTTTTTCAGGCTCACGCGATTTTTCAATCAACGATTCCACATATCCTCTCTGAAGATTCCGACGGTAGAAATCGACAGATGATTTTGCCGATAATTCACTGAATACCATCGCTTCGATATCATCAAAGAGTTCCGACACCTTGTAGGGGGCTTGAGTACCGCGGGCTTCAACCTCCAGCAGACGCTTCAGCTTGTCGTTGGACATCGTTGTCTTGAGAATCGATACTTGAACGTCGGCAAGCCTCTGCACGGAACCGCTAGATTGAAGAAGATCAATAATTTTAGGATCGATTATCCACGTTGGTGTTGTAAACACCTGTTGGCCAAGAAAGGCAAGAGCGCGTTGTTGGCGTTCCTTTGTAACTGGTGTGTACACCGGACCCGACGATGAACCAAATACTTTTTCATCTGTCTCAATGCCGCCGATAACATTTGCGCAATGACCCATCTCACGCCGCCACTGCCCGAGCAGGTCTGCATAACCATCCGCTAAGGCATCAAAGTTTTTCCCCTCCTTGTATGTAGCGTCGTACAAATACCCCATTGCGCGTTTCAGATTTGCAACGCCATACTGTCCCGCCTTAACGGGATCGTCGCCTAAATCTTCAGTTTGAGATGTTGGATCGTCGACGAACCACTGTTGCTGACCAAACCGATACATCTTGTTGGTTTCGGTTTCTTTGGCCCAGGAATGCAGGGTTGGGACTTCATCGTCGGGTGTTTTTGCATCAACAATTGGTCGATATCCCCAACGAACTGCAAAATGATCGTACGGACCAACCTTGGGGAACACATCAACATCGTCGCCGGGTTGAGCGATGTAGTTGTATCGTGCATAGTCCATGATGGAGGGGGCTGTACCAAACTGTGCACAGAATGTTTTCGACCGAAGAGAATCAACGGGATATGCATTCGATGCGCGCATGTTGTGTGGCATCCCGATGGTGTGTCCGAACTCATGGGCGGCAACGGTGGCAATCAACATACCCATGAGCGAATCTGGATAGGGCAGTTTTTTCGACCTTGGATCGCTTACTGCCTGGGAAAAAAACCACCCTGTCTGCAGTTTTAGAATGTTATGAAACCAGCCAATATCGCTTTCAAGAATTTCGCCTGTTCGTGGATCGTGAATATTTGGGCCGTATGCGTTCTCGATTGGCGATGCATAGTAACGGATAACACTATAGCGTGCATCTTCGGGCGACCAGTCTGGGTCTTGCTCCTTTGTGGGCGGGTCCAGCACTCTGACGGCATTCTTAAAACCCGCCTTTTCAAATGCGGGATTCCACGATTCCACGCCCCTTTTCAACCAAACTCGCCACTGAACCGGTGTTGCCGGATCGATGTAATACGTTATGGGTGTGATTGGCTCTACGAGTTCTCCGCGTAGGAACGCCTGCGTATCGCGTGGTTCGAGTCTCCACCGAAGTATGTATGAACGGTTCACAGCTTCCGGCTCGGTTCGGCCATAATCTATTTGGCTCAGGGAGAAGAATCCCACACGCGGATCGGTAAGGCGCGGACTCATGGGCTTTTCCGGCAGCCGCACCATGGAGTGATGCATGGTAAACGACATCGTTCTCGAAGATGGATTCTGCGGTGGTTTCTCTGCCGAGAATGTAACAACGTTTTCTACTTCAACATTCAACGGAAAGCTGTGAACGGTGTCAATGTAGGAACGCTCTTTATCGAGCATTCCCATTTGAAATTCTTTTCTGACGTATTGCTGCGGTGTGAGGATACCAACGTCTGTAGTAAAGAGCACGGTTACATCGATGACGAAGTTTGAGCTATCGCGGTTATAAGCCTCAATTGCAAATGATTTTATTATTTCCTCAAAGTTTGAAGCCTTAACTGCTCTGCTAATCGGCATTGAATCGGGAGCAACATTCTCGTGGCTAACGGTTCGCAGATAAATTCGATCTCCTTTTCTGTCCCATCTGACTACCACTGAGTTACTTTCTTCTCCACCGTAACCAACCTGCGGTGTTTTTGCGGTGCGCGATACAAGCAGAAATTCCTGTCCCAATTCCTTCTTCGGTATCTCATACAAAAGTTTGTCGCCGATAATATGCGTTATAAATAAACCGCTATCGGAAACTGCCCCTTTTGTAACCACTTTATCGTAGGGCTTCATTGGGGGTTTACCCTGCATTTTCGTGGTATCGGGCCCGCGCTCTCCCATCGATACATTCGACATGGAAATGCATGAAGCCAGTAATGTGCTAATACACACTAATCCTGTTGCTAAAAACAGCGTTCGTCCGTACATGAGTTATTTTCTCCTCACCTGATTTGACTACGAAGCTAAATAAAATGATGCCCGGCGCTTGGTGGGAGGGACTAATTGCGCTCGGGCATCTCTGGTGCGACGTGTGGTTTTATATGAGGGCCGGATCGGGGGTAGCCACACGTCCTGTTTGGGGGATTTTCTAATTGTCAACCACTTGCTAAGACCGTATTCATCCTGAAGTGTTACACGATCTAGTCTCCCGTTTTGGGTATCCTCTCGTGCTTGGTGATTGACGTGTACAAGGCAGCATAATTTTATCTTTGCCGTACATAAAATCAGTAACAGATAATGAACCCAAAATCGGATTTGTGCATTAGTCTGGACCCAGATATTCATCGAATTCCTCCGCATCTAATGCACGATGAACAGCCGATTGTTTCGTTTCTGGCGCAGATAATTCATTCCACCCGTCGGTTCGCTGGCGCATATAAGATCAACACTGCATTTTTTGAACAGTACGGTAGGTCTGGAAGCGAAGCCATGTACCGGGTCAGGGAAGAGGTAGGCGAATCTTATTGCATCGTCGATGCAAAGCGTGGCGACATCGGCAATTCATCCAATGCGTACGCTAGGGCGATTTTCGATGACCTTAAAGCTGATGCCACCACGGTGTCGCCATATATGGGCCGTGATTCTGTGGAAGCGTTTCTCAGGTGTGAAAATAAATTAGTTTATGTTCTGGCGCTCACCAGCAATCCAGGAGCATCGGATTTTCAGTTTCTTAGTGTGGGTGGGAAGCCGTTGTATTCAGTTGTAATTGAACAGGCGATGAAGTGGGATAGGTCTGCCGACCTCGGTTTCGTTTTTGGAGCCAACCGTACCGAGCAAATTGCTGACTTCAGACTCGTGCACCCAGACGTAGCGCTTTTATTGCCGGGGATTGGTGCACAGGGAGCTTCGATAGAATCGGCGAGAGCGGCTAATGCTGGTGGGCCAGCATTTTTTAACGTTGGCAGGGAGATACTCTATTCATCGGACGGTGAAGATTTTGCTGAACAAGCTGCCCGCGTTGCGTCACACTTTCTCAAGTAGGCTGCACATCGGTGCATGTCAGTTACCGATCTTCCGGAGCGCCTTCTTCAACGTGCTGCACATGCCCTGCTGGCAGACCCATCAAAGACTTGGACCTGCACAAATGGCGATGTAATTCAAATTGTAGCGGCAGGACTCCTTAATCCGCACGAGGGCCCGGATTTTCTTGACACAGCATTGTTGTACGAGGGTACTGTTCTTATTGGTGATGCCGAATTCCACCGTCGGTCTTCTGATTGGCATCAGCATGCACACTCAGCAGACAATAGGTATTCGACGCTCTTGTTGCACATCGTTTTAATAAACGATGATGAGCCTGAAGCTGCTCGATGGACGCTGGTTATTCCGCCCGAAGAATTACGGAGCACACTTCGCAATCTTAAAAACAACACGTTGAATTCAGATGTTGCTGTAAATGAACTGCAGCATTTTGCATTGCTGAGGCTATTGCGATTGACTGCGGAAGCACAAACAACAATCGACAGGTTAGGCTTGGATGCCTCACTACGTGCTCTCGCAATTTCATGGCTTGATCGGTTGTCCAGGAAGCGACACCGCCCGGTTGACGATGCTGTTGTTGATTCCATTCGATCCGGAATGACCAATAGCAACTTCTGTTCTCTCATTCACGCATTCCCGGCAATACCGGGAGAAGAAGTTCTCTCAGCTATAGAACAGACCGAACACAGTAGAGTAGGTCTGGAAGGCCACAGCCTGCGTCGGGAATTGTTTCTCAATGCTGTACTCCCAACGCTATGTGCAACGGCACGTCAGGATCAGCGCGTCGTGCTCCTGCAGTGGTTCTGGGGAGCAAAATCAATTCATCCGTATGCATTGATCAGCAGAAGATTCCCACAGCAACGGCAGGACTATGTGTGGCAGCAGCAGGGGTTGCTAGAGTATATGCGGTATCATGGGCGCAGAATCAGCTCATGTGGCGAAGCAATCAGAGCGTATGGTATTGCCCGCACCGTGGAGTTTCTGGATGCAGAATACGCCAGATAGTAGTTTTGCCCCTCACGACAACATCTGGAATCTGCATGAGAACAATACTCGTCACCGGTGCATGCGGTGAAATTGGTAACAGCTTACTTCACACATTTGCTGAGCGCGGAAATAATATCATCGTTGCTGCCGACCTAAACCAACTTCCAGATGAACAGGCAGCTAACGTGAGTGTAGCTTTACAGGGCGACATCTCGAACCCTGCTTTTATCAGGCAGCTCGAACAATACAACTTCGATGAGGTTTACCATCTGGCAGCTCTATTGTCGACGAGTGCAGAACGGAACCCGGAGCTAGCGCATCAGGTTAATGTTAATGGAACGATGGATCTGCTCATGATGTCGCGCCGCATTGGCATTCGCACCGGAAATCCCGTCATATTCATGTTCCCAAGCACCATCGCCGTGTACGGGTTAAAGAGTCTGACAATAAAAAATGCTGCAGGAAAGCTTACGGAGGATGAACACCTGAAGCCAACAACCATGTATGGCATCAACAAATTGTACTGCGAACAACTAGGTGCCTACATGAGCGACCGTTATGGTCAGCTTACTTCTGAAACTGATACTAAAATAATTGACTTTCGCGCGTTACGATTCCCCGGTTTGATATCGGCAACAACACTCCCCAGTGGTGGTACAAGCGACTATGCGCCGGAGATGATTCATGCCGCGGCACAGGGCAAACCATATAGCTGCTTTGTTCGACCTGACACCAGGATTCCGTTTATGGCAATGCCCGATGGTGTTACAGCGCTGTTACAGCTTGCTGCTGCATCGCCAGACAAACTCACGCGCCGTACCTACAACATTGGAGCATTCGCTCCCTCTGCCGAAGAAATTGCTGCAAAGGTGAAGGCCGCCTTCCCTGATGCCGATATTCAATATAATCCGCATCTGCGACGGCAAAATATCGTTGACTCGTGGTGTGCCGATGTTGATGATACTGCTGCAAGGATGGACTGGGGTTGGTCTGCCGAATACGATATGCAGCGCGCTTTCGACGAATACCTAATACCGACGATTTCGGGCGTCTATGCAGGATAACCTACGGCCGAATCTCCTTATTAACGAGCATTCACCGTACCTGCTCCAGCATGCGTATAACCCAGTAGCCTGGCGGCCCTGGAATGAAGAAGCTTTTCAGATTGCCAACGCCCAGGATAAACCTGTTTTCGTATCAATCGGCTATTCGACGTGTCATTGGTGCCATGTGATGGCGCATGAATCGTTCGAAGATGAAGAGGTTGCCGATTTTTTGAATCAACATTTCATCAGCATCAAGGTAGATAGAGAGGAGCACCCGGACGTCGATGCGCTTTGTATGGACGTTTGCCAGGCCATGACTGGACACGGTGGATGGCCCCTTACCATCATCATGGATGCACTGCAGAGACCATTCTTTGCGGGAACATATTTCCCGAAGCATACGCAGCGCAACCGCCTGGGATTTCTCGATCTCCTAAGGAGATTGCATGAAATTTGGATCAGCGAACGCGAACGCATTACAGCAAGTTCGATGGACACTCTGCGAGTTCTGCGCGAGATAGGTGAGACTGACCTACACTCTACCATTCATAACAATATTTACGATTTAGCTGCACAACAACACACAGCGATGTTCGACGACGTTTACGGCGGCTTCAGCGTGAATCCAAAATTCCCGTCGCCACACCATTTGTTGCTGCTTTTACGGATTGCACAGCGTAGGCGAAATACGGAACTAAGGCACATGGTTACCCTGACGCTTGATTCAATGAGGGCAGGGGGCATTTACGATCATGTAGGGTTTGGATTCCATCGGTATAGCACAGACAGAGAGTGGATTGTTCCACATTTTGAGAAAATGCTTTACGATCAGGCAATGCTCATGATGGCATATACAGAAGCCTGGCAGATGACGAACGATGAAATGTATCGGCAAACTGTTAACGAAATATTTCAGTATGCCAAGCGGGAATTGCTAAGTCCTTGCGGGGCATTTTACAGCGCACAGGATGCCGATTCCGAAGGCGTCGAAGGTAAATACTACGTCTGGTCTGCGGATGACACGGGAAAGGATACTGAGTGGCTGATGCAGAACATGTCGTTGGTGAAAACAGGAAATTTTCAGGATGAATCAACACAGGAATCAACTGGGTTGAACATTTTGCATTTTCAGTCGCCTGCACAAAAGCACCGTCCGGTTATCATGCAGTGGGAACCCGTGCGTAAGCGATTATTTAACCGGCGCTTGAAACGAGTGCCTCCGTTAACCGACACCAAGATCCTGGCAGATTGGAACGGTTTGATGATTATGGGTTTGGCAAAGGCAGGCCGCGCAATGTCCGATGCCAGCTATGTTGGCCTTGCTGCTCGTGCCTACACAGGTGTATTGCAAATGTGCGGAGATATAGAACGGCACTATTCATACAACGAAGTTGATACTCATGACGAAGGAAAGCAGGAACCGACAGGAACAGTAGCAAATCGGAAGGTTGTATTTCTGGATGATCTGGCCATGATGGGCTGTGCTGCATTGGAATTGTATATGGCAATTGGTGAGGAACGGTATTTAAGAGATGCAGAACGATAGGCACACAGAATTATTAGTGATTACAAATCTGCCGAAGGATCGCTCATGCTGGGACCGACGGGAAGTGCATCGCCAGAGACGCAATGGAAAAACACAAGGTCCGCAAACGATGCGGCCTATCCAAGTGGGAACAGCATGGCAGCCATACTTTTTGCAGAGTTGGGAATCATTGAAGGTAAACCTTCATGGATTGATGAAGCCCGCACATGTGTTGAATCCGTGGGACTGCAACTCAACAATTTTCCGTCGGACTTTTGCATGGTGCTTTGTGCATGGGATCTCATTGCAAATGGGTATCAAACAACATCATTCATCGGTGCCGTCGGTCAGGTAATTTCACGTGATATCATTGAATTGTTGAATTCTTCATACAGACCTCAGGCCTTAACTCGGTACGAACCTGCGCCCGATGGGCTGGAAGCTGTGCCGCATGTACTTGTTTGCGACGAAGAGCGATGCCGACTGCCCATGCGCAGTGCAAACGAGATTTTGGAGTATATCGCAGAGGAAACACAATGGTGAAGCGATACAAGCCTTGACCGTAATTTGCAGTCAATGGCGCATATCATCGATGGCAAGGCTATAGCCCGAACAATTCGTTCAGAAGTAGTAGAACAAGTACGATTAATCGTAAATCGAAATCAGCGAAAACCAGGATTGAATCTCCTGCTGGTGGGGGAAGACCCAGCCTCGAACATCTACGTTCGCAATAAATCTAAAGATTGTGAACAAGTGGGCATAGCGTCTGTTGTTCAGAGGCTGCCCGCCGATGTTACCGAAGAACAGGTAATCGAGATCATTGAGCTTTGGAATGCAGATAAGTACGTTGATGGCATCCTTGTACAACTTCCACTGCCCCGACACATTGATGAACATCGGGTGATTCGCACCATCGATCCGTCGAAAGATGTCGACGGATTCCATCCGATCAGCGCCGGAAATCTGATGATCGGTATCGATGGCTTCATACCCTGTACGCCGGCCGGAGTCCTTGAACTACTCAAACGTTCTAATATCGATCCGGGTGGGATGCATGCAGTAGTTGTTGGGAGAAGCAACATCGTTGGAAAGCCCCTTTCCATGCTGCTTGCGCAGAAACGACCACAGGGCAACGCTACCGTAACAATTTGCCATACTGGTACCAAGGATCTCATCGAGTACACGCGGACGGCTGACCTGCTAGTGGCGGCGATAGGCCGTGCGCAGGCAATTACACGGGAGCATGTTAAAGAAGGCGCCGTAGTGATTGATGTTGGCATAAATCGTATTTCGACACCCAACGGTGAAACGATGGTTGGCGATGTAGACTATGCGAGCGTGTTTGATGTTGTCAGGGCCATCACACCCGTTCCCGGAGGCGTTGGACCCATGACGCGTGCAATGCTGCTTACAAACACACTGCGAGCATATCATGGTCTGCAGCAATGAAAAGGGTGCACTTTAACACTATCTTCGAAGATGACGATATTATCGTTATTGATAAACCTTCTGGACTATTATCGTTACCAGACCGTTATGATAGAACACTACCGAATGTGAGGGAAATTCTCATCAACAAGTATGGGTCTATCTTCGTTGTTCACAGACTAGACCGAGAAACCTCTGGAGTAATGGTTCTGTGCAAGACTGCAGATGCCCATCGAATTCTCAGCGAGCAGTTTGGGCAGCATACAGTTGAAAAACTGTATCATGCAATTGTTAGTGGTGTTGTTGATCGAGACCAGTTCACCATCGATATTCCGCTTGCGTCAGACTCCAAACGCAAGGGGCTAATGAAGCCATCGGCAAGAGGGAAGGAATCGCACACAGAGATTGTGGTGTTAGAACGTTTTCGATTGGCCACGCTCGTACAATGTAGGTTAATTACCGGCCGTACACACCAAATTCGTGTACACTGCAGTGCCATTGGACATACGTTGCTTGTTGACCCGGATTACGGCACATCGACCGAATTCAAATTGTCGTTTATCAAGCGACGATACAAATTGGCCAAGAACACAATCGAGCGTCCGCTCATTGAGCGAGTAACGCTTCATGCGTTCAAAATATCCTTTCGGCACCCTACAACTAATCAGGAAATTTCATTTACATCTGAATATCCAAGGGACTTTGCGGCAGCTCTTCAGATCCTAAAAAAATATTCAGCCCCTTACACATCAGCTTTCGGTGATTATTTTTAAGCATGATAATTATTTTGTTTGGTGCTCCTGGTGTAGGTAAGGGTACACAGGCATCTTTGCTCGCCCGCAAGCTCGGGATTGCACATCTGTCTACTGGCGATGCTTTTCGCACAGCAATTCAAAATCAGACGGAAGTGGGGAAAATCGCCCAGACCTATGTTGATGAAGGCGCCTTAGTTCCCGACGAAATTGTGGCTTCCATTGTAGAAGAGGCCATGCAAGGCCCTGCATACCGCAACGGCTGTATTCTCGATGGCTTTCCGCGAACCAAGGGCCAGGTTGACGCACTGAATTTTATTCTTGCTGGTAAGGGGCTGAGGATTGATAAGGTCGTCAATCTCGACGTCGACGATGAAACCGTCATACATCGACTTCTGGCGCGCGGACGAGCTGATGATACTGTAGATGTGATTGAATACAGACTCAATGTATACCGAACCGAAACAGAACCCCTGCTCGAATATTATTCGCAGAATGGTAGCCTGGTTACTGTTAACGGAATTGGAGACATTGATGTTATCAACTCGCGGATCCTCGAGGCTCTCGACGGCCAAAGCGCCTAGACCAATTGGGTGTCGATGTTAACAACATGTGATTAACATCTCATAATTTTGTGTAATTCTGTATGCGCAACTCCTAATAATTATTGATAGTTGTCGTTTTTTTCACATTTTGTATCTTTAACACTTCCCCTTGGGGAAAACGGAACGGCGCTTGCTATGTAGTGCAGAGATGCGGACTGGAGTCAACTAATGTATCGACATCCGTTTGGGGCATTGTTCTTAGGAACCATGCTGTTATTGAGTAGCCAACTTGGCTATGCGCAGCAGCGCGCTGGCGAGGTAGCAGGATTTCTCTCATTTTCAGCCAACAAGTACAGTGGGGAGTTCACCGACGACCTATGGGGATTCGGAGGATCAGCTTCACTCCAATACGCACCTATGAGCAGGCTGCTGCTGGAAGGACGTATCGGGCTGGGTGAAATCAAATGGGGCATCACGCCGTCGGATTTGGCGCGCTATCCGGATTATTTCGGTCAGGGGGCAGAAATTGGCGATAACTACCCTGGCACCATAACGGAAATTGAATCCGAAAACGAATCTCGCATCACCACGGCAGATCTGTTGATGCACTACGTGCTTGTAGACCGTATTGCTGCAGTGCCATTCATCACTGTGGGTATAGGTCTTGTAAATTTTTCTCCTGCCACCAACCAGCAACACGAAGCGCTTCCCAACAATGCCTCAGGCGTGTATTCCACTTCGGCCTTCTCAATTCCAATTGGAGGCGGTGTTAGGATTCCATTCTCCAACCGTGTTGGATTGTTACTGAGAGCAGAACACAGATTTGTATTTACTCAATATCTTGATGATGTTGCAAAAAACGGTTCCAACGACGGCATAACAACCATCTCGGTAGGGCTTACTTATGCATTCACGCCGGGTGTCAGAAGTAGGCGTTCCTACCATCATTATGAGCCCTGCAATGATTGCGATGATGAAGATAAATACAGTTACGATGATAAATCGAAAGAGCACGGAAGAACAGGGGATGCCCATGATGGGAGCGAGGATACAAAGGACAAAGGCCTAACTCCGGATACGGCAAAGAAGGGAACAGTCCAATCAGATTCAGCTAAGAACAGTACACTGGATGGATCGGAGAGTTCAGTAAAAAAAGATACTGCAAAGGGCATTGCATCTAAAGCACCCAAGGCTGATACAGGGGCAAGCTCAGCGCTCAAACAGCCAGTAGTTATTAAGCCATGTCCACAGGGAACAGAGCGTGTATGTGTTTCAGAAAACGAATCGGTTTGTGTGATAAAGGTCACACCTGGTGCCGAGCGCATTCGATGGGAAGACGCATTTGTTTATGAACCGGGTCAGCTATCTAACAAAACAACCTTGCTGCAAGCGGATCAGCCATCACCAAGGCACAACGTTGTGGTTAGGCAAACTGCCACGTCCTACTACCTGTGTGTTGAGTGCCAGTTCGAAAAGAAAATAGTAAACGGTGCAGTGCAATACCAGACACAAGGTGAAACAGTAATTGTAAAGGGGGCTGGAACATTCAATCCGGCGGATTGTCCGGATTGCGAAAAGGTAGTCCAGAAAGGGCAATAGCTTCACATGCCCATCAGCCCAATCCGACGCGTAATACCATTAGCAGTGATTTGCTATATGGTAGTGTTAACGTGTTCTGTTACGGCACAACAGAACAGGGGTGAAGTAATAGGCATTTTGTCGGGCACACTCAACGCTCTTCAGGGGGAATTCACAAACGATGGTTGGGGAGCCGGAGGATCTGTTTCCCTGCAGTATGCACCACTCAGGCGTTTAGGCATCGAAGGCAGGTTTGGACTCGGCGAGATTCGCTGGAAGGTTACCGAAGCCAACCTTGTAGCATACCCTGAATATTTCGGTCAGGGGGCTTCCTACGGAGATCCGTACCCGGGTACAATAGTGCCAATCGAACCAACTAACGATACTCGAATAACAACGGCCGATGTACTGCTTAACTACGTCTTAGTTCCCAACCTGCCTGCAGTTCCTTTTATTTCTGCGGGAGTCGGACTCATTAACTTTTCTCCTTCTACCGATATTCAGCACGAGGCTCTTCCGAACAACGCTGCCGGTGTGTACTCAAAATCGGCCTTCAGCATTCCTGTTGGAGGAGGGGTTAGGATACCGTTCAATGATGTTTCGGGATTGATCCTCAGGGCAGAGCACCGATTCGTCTTCTCCGGCTACCTTGATGATTTCAATCCATCTGAGTCCAACGATGGTGTGCACACAATATCAATAGGTTTAACATATACATTTAATCCTCCGGCAAAGTACAACAACGTCGGCGATGCCTACGAGGACGTTCTCCTTGAAATATTCGAACAAGAGAGCGAATGGCAAGATGTTGATGATGAGGACTGTTTCGAAGAGGAATGTTCCGACGCAGAATGTTTTGATGAGTGGTACTGCGATGAGCACGGATGTCATCGGCACTGTTTTCATTCATCATGTTGCCATCACTGTTGCTGTTGTTGCGAAAAAGCAGCAACCGCAGCACCTGCTGCTGCCGCTCCTCCGCCTGCTCCGGAGGCACCGGCTCCTCCGCCCCCTCCCGAGCCAGCGCCTGAACAGCCTATGCCACCAGCATCACCTGCAGAGAGAAAAGCATTTTCAAAAGACGTACGTTTCAAGCTCAACACCGATGAATTCGATTTCTCGCAACCAGAGACTGAAAAAAATCTTAAGGAATTGCTGACGTACATGAAGGAGGCGCCCAAAGGACACGAAGTAATCATTGAAGGTCATGCTTCATCGGAAGGTCCTCCTCAGCGCAATAAGGTTCTCTCAGACCTTCGAGCAAAAAGGATTCGGGAGTGGCTGATTGAACAAGGTGTGGAACAAGAAAAAATCCGCGGTACAGTTGGCTATGGCTCGTCGATGCCTAAGGTTATCGAGCCCTCACCGCAGGAAGCTAAACGCATGACGAAGGAAGAGGTGGAAAAAATCCGACGTCAGAACAGGCGCATCGAAGTACACGTGCTAAAAGATGCG
>JAGVJW010000090.1 GCA_020050895.1 bacterium
TAGTGCCCGGCATGGTGATTCGCGTGGTGTTTTTTTTAGAGTATTCCAATAGCAACCAACGCCCTGTCCGCCCTCTCCCCATCCCGACGGTATGAGTGAAACCTTGTATCCGCCATCGTGCAGGCAGGATCTACCACGATGTTTCGCAAGGGTACGCCCGCTGCCAGCGCTTGTTCCCGCAATGCCATCGAGTTGTCGAAAAACCATTTATTCGTCTTTTCCTTATGTGGTATGCAGTAAGGGGCGAGTACATCGTATACATCCTTGCCAACTTCGTAGTGCGCTACTGTTGCATGAGGCGATATCCATACGTGGAGATGCTGGCAGTTGGTTCCATACATCTTCTGCATCGTCCTGATGGTCTTACCCAACACGTTCTTTGCTGTACCACGCCATCCGCTGTGAACAGCGCCTATGACGTTGTGTGCGGCATCCCACAAGAGGATTCCGGCACAATCGGCAACCTTGACACCAATAACAATACCCGGAAGATTTGTAATTAGCGCATCACCTTCACATTGGTATGCCGGAATCTTTGTTTCGGAATTCTCAGCATTCAGTGCTAACCATGAACTGTCGATGCTATGGACAACGTCGCCGTGAACCTGATGGAGGGTGATAATGCACCGACGATTCACATTGAGTTTTGCACAAATAAGATGATATGCTTCGTTCAGCGATGTGTCCGACGTCGTGATACCGCTGACTATCCGCTGATCATCAAACGCATGGTAGAGAGCTGACATTTCCAACAAAAATGGGAAGCGCTATCATAAAAACGCTTCCCATTTTTTAGTCGAGTCTGTTTTTACCGTGCAATCACTAATCTCTGTTGGGAAATTATTTCGTCACCAATGGTTTTGATGGTTATTGTGTAGGTTCTATTGGGCATCAATGCAGTGTTTAACCGCGTCCCTTCGCTCAGCTGCCGAGGCTCTGCGGATAAACAGATAAACGGTTTCGCCCAGCGAATTGATTGCATCCATATTCAGCCTATCCTCAGTGCGTTGGGCAGCCTCCGGAACACTAATTGTTGTGCCTTGTGTTGATCGGTTTGGGTACACAAGTCCGCGGAAAAAATCCAAGACATCACTACGCTTGCTTGTGGAGAAGTTCTTCTGCGTATCTGCGAAACCATTTGGTAAAATATCATTCCCATCGCGTGATTGCACACGAGATGGATAGTCTATGGAAATCCTGGTTTGACAATCTCTGCTAATCACGGCCACTACTTCATGCGCTTCGTTAAACACTTTGACCGTCCATGATGAAACACTGGAACCAGGACATGACTGGAAGGAGAAATCCAAGGCAACCGGTGAACCTGTGCTCACTGTGGCAACAGCGTGATTCTTTCCATTTAATGCAGGAAGTGGTCCCTTACAATTGCAAGGTCGCATTTCCTTGTAGTTTGCCAATCAAAGTATCCGTCATTGTTACGATCGTCATAAACAATCCATCTTTGTGAATTACCACTACAAGAAAATGGAATGAATAGAGCGGGCACGGCTACAAGCGCTATCTAGGCAATCGTCAGAGTTAGAATAAAAAGCACAAAGACTTTCATATCACATCTCCTTGCATGAATATAGACTACCATTGGGTTGTGTTCAGTATAATCTGAATTCGAAAACCTTTCCCCAGCAGTCAGGCTTGCGTTATGCAACACACGCGGCAGTGAGTCCAATTCTTAGTTGAAACATCACGAGCCCTTGCTACGCTTCGATTTACCGAGAAAATCTGAAAATGCATCCGACAGATCTGCTGTGTGTTTATTGGTGTTGAGTTAGTTCATACGTCGCTCAGTTGTTAGCAAAGCAAATGATTTCCACCCTAAAAGCTGACCCTGTGTGCTCAAATAGGTGACGCTCTGTACTGAACGAATCTTCTGGAAGTGATAACGTAGCGATTGAATATCAATTTCCACTTTTTGATATTGACTCATATTTGGCAACAGCTTCCAAGTACTCTTCATCCTGTGCACTTTCATCCTTGCCGTAAACTCGTCCGTCTCGAACTTCACCTACCATATCTGGATTATCCAAAAGCACAATCGATCTGGCGTGAATGCCGTAATAGGGTAGCACATCAAAAATGAAATACGTAAACGCCTTTGTTCCAACGGAGCCGAGCCGAAATGAAAGTTCCTGAATCGGCACATACCTAATACTCAACGAATCTCGATAATAATTGAAGACTCGAAATTCATTTGCGGCTGAATCAAAACCGTAGATACTTGCACCACCGATGTCTGATGCAGAGGTTTCAACGCTGTCAAAATCTAAAGTCCCTACAAAAAAAACGGCGTGCACAACTTTGAACCGATTGGGGTATTTGAATTTCTGGCAGAAGGATGACGCTATTGTACCCCATGAAGCATCGCTCTGATATCGAATTACGGGAAGTGAGGAATCTGGATAGTATGTCCCTTCATTTCCGCACAAAGATTGTTTTTCGTCAATAATCAAACATACACGTGAGGTCTTGTTGGTTTCGGTTGATGTACAGTCAGTTGAGTACTGTATAGAACGGCATCCATACAACTGCAGCAACAGAACAGCATTAAACAGGAGGAGAGTATCCGCCCTCCTCCCATTCAATGCCATTTTTAATGTTCTCGTTGACATCGATCGAATGAATTTGGTAACCGTGCCCGCAATTAAGGCAAAAACTCGGTTTCGTTCACGATTTGAGTTAGGAAGCCGGCCACAGTATACGAATGTTTTCACATCGGTTACGAGATCATCAAGGATGCCTTGGTACAAATAATCACTTGACAGCACTCCTTACTTTGTAATCAGATTGAGAAGCTCTGACTTCAGCGTCGAAAACTGTCAAATGTCTCTTAACCTGTTGTATCTCAGAACAGGGCGTTTTCAGTCATACTCAAAATATATTTTCCAGTATTTCCGATTCTTACAGCTTCACCAGTTGCCTGCAACTGAGACATTGTTATTTCCGTGCCTCAATCTCTCTCGAACGTACAAATACCACGCCATTTCGCAGTCGCAACTGCACTAGGCGCTGCTCCTTTGGGCTGGCCACATACATCCGAAGGCCGCTATGCGTGGGCGATATCACAAATTCGCTGACTCTTGGCTGAGCGATTAGCATGGCAAATGCCATCAGCACGATAGATATCGTAACCTTTGATAGTATTACCCTAAAAGTGGCTGAATGAGAAATCCACAGAATTGAAAGTATTGTCCCGATGGCTATTAGCACAGCTGTCGGCTGCGTTAGGTCTGGCGTAATGCTCGACGCTGCTTCCACCACCTTGACAGCAGCACGAATGATTGTGTCGGGCAAGAAGGCAACAGCCTGCAGAGTAAAGAAGCTGGGCAATGCTGTACACAGAATGACTGCAATTATTCCAAGGATAATCGCTGCAGAGAAAAGCGGGACAACGATGCAGTTGGTAAGGGGCGAGTATATCGGGGCCTGACCGTAGAGCAGCGCTGCCGGGAGTGCAACACCTGCTGTTGCAGAGAGGTTAATTGACAACATATTTACTAATCCCCTCTTCCACCGCGTCCTGTGTTCAAGACATGCTATCAATACTCTTCGCAAATCGAAACCTAGTGTGAGGATAGAAAATGTGGCACATGTAGAGAGAATGAAACCATGATTGAACACCATTGTAGGTTCAATGAGGATTTGAATGAGGACGCTTCCGCCCAATAAATTCAGAATATCTACATCGCGTTGGAGAACCCTCCCTAAAAGGCCCACAATGCACATAATGCCGGCTCTGACTGCGGGAGGCTCTGCGCCGGTAATAATAACGTAACCGACGATA
This sequence comes from bacterium, assembly GCA_020050895.1. GTDB lineage: Bacteria > Bacteroidota > Ignavibacteria > Kapaibacteriales > Kapaibacteriaceae > OLB6. Next base: position 3,800 of record JAGVJW010000090.1, read on the forward strand.
ATACAAGAAATTATAATCAGGCTTATCGTATTCCTTGGTCTGCCACCCAAAATAACGAGGAGCAAACCAACGATGAGTGTTACGTGCATACCGCTCACCGCCAGGATATGCGATGTACCCGCTTTAGAAAAATTGACTCTTGTCTCTGTCTCAAGGTGCTGCGTATTGCCCACAAGCAGTGCGTGCATGAACCCAGCTACATCGGGTGAAAAGGTTGCGTCGATGCGTTGCGATACTGCTGTGCGGATTACCTCTAGCAAATACCTGGGCTGCGTTGAACCCTCAAGAACGCGCAAATCGCGTACGTCGCACGAGCCGATGAACACGATCCTGTGTGACTGTGCGTAGGACTCTTCATCGAACTGACCGTGATACCATGGTTGTGTGGGCCTGCGCACACCTCCAAACGCAACAATCCTGCTTCCAATAAGCTGGGTTAGCATTGCTGAATCGCGAGGCTCAGTAGCAAATACTGTGAGCTTTACCCGACCTTGTACTGATGGCAAATTCTTGCAATCGATATCGCCGTTAACAATCACAGTCTTGCCGACGATCGATTCAATGTACCCGTCGATACGCGAGCGCTGAGGCTCAATGAGCCATTCTGGCGCGCCTGTTACCACATCGAGCATCCTTGGGTCGGCAGGAAACCCAAGCCAGTAACTGAAGACTTCGATGGCCAGTACGAGAATCGCAAACCGCAGTAATGGTCTTCGTCTCATTCATGTATTCATGTGAATAAAAAGATGGGGTGTGGGATGACAATCGGAAAGAACTGTCGCTAAAGGTGTCGTAACTTTCATAGTGTGTCACAAAAACTATACTGCGTGACACATGCCCCTTACAATGAATTAGTCACTCTTAAACAAAGAACAAAAAGATGAGCGCAGAAATGGGAAATGCCTTGAAGTCTGAAGGCAGCAAGGCTGACGTTAAGAAAGCTGAAGGCAAGAAGACAGAAGGTGTCCTCGCAGAACATAGGCCCGCAGAAGCTAAGCTGAAAGCAGCACAGATGGCTATTGACCAAATTGAGAAGCAGTTTGGCAAGGGTTCGATTATGCGGCTGAGCGACCAGAACGTGGTGCAGGTGGATGCCATCAGTACGGGATGCCTTTCGCTGGATGCTGCAATTGGGATAGGGGGCGTGCCACGCGGGCGCATCGTTGAGATTTACGGACCTGAGTCGTCGGGTAAGACCACTGTCTGTTTACAGGTCATCTCAGAAGCACAAAAGACTGGCGGACTTGCCGCCTTCGTTGATACTGAACATGCCCTTGATGTTCAGTATGCACAGCGCCTTGGCGTCGACCTCAACAACCTCCTGCTTTCGCAGCCCGAATTTGGCGAGCAGGCGTTGGAAATTGTGGAAACGCTTGTGAGGAGCGGCGCGTTAGACGTAATCGTTATCGACTCGGTTGCTGCGCTTACACCGCGCGTTGAAATTGAAGGCGATATGGGCGATGCTCAAATGGGATCGCAGGCACGCCTGATGAGTCAGGCGATGAGGAAGTTGAATGCAGCAATTGGCAGATCCAACACCACGGTCATCTTTACAAACCAACTTCGATCGAA
>JAGVJW010000184.1 GCA_020050895.1 bacterium
CACTCGATAAAATCGGGTACACTGCAATGAAGAATCGCGTACACAAGTAATATCCCGAAACGTTTTCATAAAAGGCCGCCATATGCGGCCTTTTTTTTGCAAGGCGAATGATTCGGCGATTATGTTCGTCACTACCTAAGATGAATCTCGCGTTAATCGTTACCCTTATCCCCTTGTCCTACGGAATTGTTATGGGTCAGGGGGCTCGTACAACTTCCGATTCGGCGCGCCAGCATTTTATCAATGGGACTTCGCTTCAGATTCAGGGGAACAGGCATGCCGAAGCAATCCTCGAGTTTCAGGAGTCCCTCGAATATGATAGTTCGGCCATTTGCCTAACAGCCATGGCAAGGTCGTACCTGGAATTAAGGCGCCTTGCCCAAGCTGAAGAACATGTACAGCATGCACTAAGGATCGATCCGCGGCTTCGCGATGCCTGGGAAGTGCTATCGGAGGTTATGATTGCCAGCGGACGCTACGATGAGGGAGTCGAAGCATACGAGCATATTCTGGAGTTAAAGCCAACAAACCGACAGCTCTTTACTCTCGGAAGATTGTACGAGCCACGGGATGCACGTAAAGCTATTGCAGTGTTCAAGCGGCTTGCTGCATCTGAACAAAATCCATCGCTCCACCTTAGAATCGCTGACTTGTATAAGCGAATTCGCGATAGAGATGGATGGTTCGAGGAGATACGAAAAGCCCACAGCCTAGACGAGGACAATGCCGAGGCAGCAGCCATAGCCATTCAAGCCTATACCGAATATGGCATGCTTCCCGAAGCCAACAACATTGCCAACCGATGGCTTCAAGTATTCCCGCGTTCGGAAGCTACACTGAAAGTGTGGTCTGCATTTCTCCAGTCGTTACTTGCTGACAGTCTCCTTGCTAATCTTTTTTATGATGATATATCGGCGATTCTGAAAGTATGTGAGCGCTCATTTGCATGGCATGGCTACATTTCAATGTTGAGTGGTGCTGTAGCCCTTGAAATCAACGATACGCGTACTGCAGCAAGTTTGTTTGATGCGGCTGCAAACAAAGTCTCTTCAAATCCAGACCTTCTACTTAAAATTGCCATGTTGTACATGTCAAATAACAATTGCTTGGAAGCAATCGACTTTTTGACAAAATGGAAACCAACAACGTACAAAGACCCACGCTTTAACCTCCTCACCGCAGATTGCCTGATTCGACTCGGACGCGAAGATGCTGCAGAGTCTGAGTATAGAAACGCTCTCGCCATTGATTCTACATTAATCGAAGCTTGGCTCCAGATTGCGCTTATTCACGACAACCGTCAGGAATTTCCAAGGGCTATTGTTTCCTATGAGCGCGCATTGTTGTTGGATCCCGACAATTCCCTTGCCAATAACAATTATGCTTACAGCATTGCAGTCCGTGGCGGCGATATGCAGAAAGCACGGGATATGGCGTGGCGAGCTGTTCGGCAAAATCCGACGAATCCTGCCTACCTCGATACCTACGCCTGGGTGCTCTATCGAGATGGTGAAACTGAGAAGGCGTTGATCTATATCCGGAAAGCTGTTGACTCAGGCGGCAACGCAACTCATTATGAGCATTTGGGCGATATACTCGAGGCCAGTGGCGATTTCGATGGAGCTGTAAGAGCGTGGGAAACTGCACTTGCACGAGATGCTGAACGCGTATACCTTCGCGCAAGAATTGATCGCTATCGTTAACACCTTAGGGCGTATTTCGGATTACCTATGAACTATACCAGCACAGATCCACTCGACTATGAAATACTCATTCGACGTCGGAGTGAAACTGACTATGCTAGCTATTGTCCACAGCTTGCCTATATGATTAAAGGTACATCGCATGAAGAAGTCGAAAATGCGATGAAAGAATTTATTCTTAAATACATCGAATCGTTGAAGCAACAGAAGCAAGAATGAAGTTCCCCTGGGGTTCGAAATCCACCGCTCCCTCTCTTGGTCCAATCATTGAGTTATGGTGGTTTCGCTTCATCCTAACTATTCTGACTATCGCAGGAGCTGCTATTGTATCGGTTACATCCTTTACGGATAGGAACCTTGTGATTTTATCTGTCTATGGGATTCTTACTGTTTCTATGATTGGAATCGAGCTTATGCGTCGAAGAGGAACAGTGAGATCATCTGGCATTGGTCTTACAAAAAAAACTGTTTCAGTAATTACAGTAGCAGGGCTGTTGGCCGTGGTAATGCTTGGCATCGTCTTAATCGCCTGCCTACTTCTTGGCGGAACTTTATCTGTTCCGACGCCTCAATTAACTTTTATCGGACTTACGGTAATTATTGTGTCAAGCGCGACCGAAGAGGTAATGTTCCGAGGTACAATTTTTCAGGCGCTGTTGGAGCGATTTGGTCCGCCAGTCGCCATTATTTCAACTTCAATTTTATTTGGCGTTGCTCATTTAATGAACCCCGGCATCTCAATATTGGCAATTCTCAATGTTGTTTTGGCTGGAATCTTGCTCGGATCCTTGGTTGTAAGAACTCAATCGTTGTGGGCGGCGATCTCGTTTCATGTTGTATGGAATGGTTGCGTCTACCTCTTCATCGGTAGCGTAAGCGGGCATACCTACCAATCTGTAATTTCAACATTAGAATCGTCGGCTATTCCGGCTGATCTGTTGTGGTTAGTTTCAGGACCGTTTGGAGTGGAGCAAGGATTGCTGACCACTGTATTGTTAGCATGTGCCGTTCCCACAGTATTTAAAGTGATGAAGCCCGATGCCGAAATCATCGCAGCTCGGAGAGAAAGGAATATGGCAGTACCTCTGCAGCATGATGTCATTTAAGAAGAACACATTCATTCTTACCCTGTTCCTCGTATTGGCGGCAACCAACACGTCGGCTCAGTGGGTATTCATGAAGTCTGACGGCGACAGTTTAGTTAACGTTGGCATCGACGCTATTTACAACGTTGAGTTTGATAAAGCACATACCAGTTTTGAGCGTGTGATTGAGTTGTATCCCGATCATCCGGCGGGATACTTTATGGATGCAATGATAGACTGGTGGAAGATTGTACTCGACATCCGCAGTCGGTCTAACGACGCACAGTTTGAACGTAAAATTCAGCGTGTTCTGGATATTTGCGATCGCATCCTGGAGAAGCAACCAAATGACATCGTTGCGCTGTTTTTCCGGGGAGGCTCGCTTGGATTCATCGGAAGATTCCATGCGATGCGGAAGAATTACCTGGATGCCGCATCAACTGGCAAGGAAGCACTCGACGTGCTCAATGCATGTCAGAAACTTGCGCCGGGGAACCACGATATTATGTTAGGAACAGGCATCTACAACTACTACGCTGCCATTTTCCCGGAAAAGTACCCTGTCCTGAAACCGCTAATGATGTTTCTTCCGCGCGGTGACAGAGAACTCGGTCTGCTCCAATTAAAAGCTGCCGCTGAAAAGGCTCGATATTCATCTGTTGAGGCCAAGGTTCTGCTGATAAGTGCATACTATGAATTTGAACAAAACGCCAGCGCTGCCTATCCGTATGCATTGGAACTTGCAACAAAGTATCCGAATAATCCTTCGTTTCAGCGCTGGCTGGGAAGATGTCTTGTCAAGCTCGGTAAGCTTGACACGATGGAGATTGTGTGGCGCAAGGTCATCGTCAATTACATGGATAAGCGATATGGTTACGATATGTATGCAGCCCGAGAAGCATTATACTACATTGGGCTGGCACGAATGTTTGCCCGCGACTATGAAATCGCGTTAAAATATTTTTATAAGTGCGATGAAGCCAGTAGGACACTTGATAAGGAGGGTCCGTCCGGCTTCATGGTTAAGCTTAATATGAAGGTGGGTCAGATATATGATTTACAAGGAAAGAGGGCTCTTGCGATTGATCAATACAATAAGGTGCTGTCGTTTAATGAATACGAAACCTCTCACGACGACGCCAGAAGATATCTTCAAACACCGTTCAGATAGACCATCGTGGGCACCAAGTCCCCTATTTTCGCTCGATGAAATCAATTCTCGATGAGTGGAAAGACCGGGCACAGAAGGAACTTGGTGGTAGGAGCATTGAAGGTCTTTCGACCGAATCCATAGAAGGTATTGCGATAAAGCCGCTCTATACAGCCGAGGATCTTGAATTAATCGGAAATCAAATAGGACAGCCCGGCATCTATCCGTTTGTTAGGGGACCATATGCAACAATGTATTCAAATCGAATGTGGACAGTGCGGCAGTATGCCGGATTCAGCACAGCCCAGGAATCAAATTCGTTTTATAAGCAAGCCTTAAGCAACGGTCAGCGTGGTCTTTCTGTTGCCTTCGACCTGGCTACTCATCGCGGATACGACAGTGATCACCCTCGCGTAGTGGGTGATGTTGGAAAGGCCGGCGTCGCCATCGACACGGTCGAAGACATGAAGGCTCTATTTGAGGGTATCCCACTTAAAGATATCAGCGTTTCGATGACGATGAACGGAGCCGTTATTCCCATCATGGCAATGTTCATTGTGGCAGCGGAAGAACAAAACGTGGGGTTGGATGCGCTGAGCGGAACCATTCAAAACGATATCCTAAAAGAATTTATGGTGCGTAATACGTACATCTATCCTCCAGAGCCATCAATGCGCATCACCGCAAACGTGATAGAATTCGCAAGTAAATATATGCCCCGCTTTAATTCGATTTCCATTTCTGGCTACCACATGCACGAAGCCGGGGCAACGGCAGTACAGGAACTTGCCTTCACAATTGCAGACGGTCTCGAATATGTGCGTACCGTGGTGCGCAGAGGCATGGATGTAGATGCATTTGCGCCACGCCTGTCGTTTTTCTTTGCGATCGGTATGAATTTCTTTATGGAAGTTGCCAAACTGAGAGCGGCAAGACGATTGTGGGCCGAGAAGATGACGGAATTCAAACCAAGGAAGAAGGAATCCACAATTCTTAGAACTCATTGTCAGACTTCCGGTTGGTCACTGGCTGCTCAGGACCCGTATAACAACGTTGTTCGTACAACCATTGAAGCAATGGCAGCTGTCCTCGGCGGAACACAGTCGCTGCACACCAACTCTTTCGACGAAGCACTGGGCTTACCTACCGAAGATTCCGCCCGAATTGCGAGGAATACGCAGCTCATTATCGCACAGGAAAGTCATGTAGCCGACGTAATCGATCCTCTTGGAGGTTCTTACTACGTCGAGTCCCTTACCAATTCTCTCGTTAATGCTGCTGAAGGGTTGATAGATGAAATTGAATCGTATGGTGGCATGACGAAGGCCATCCTTGCAGGCATACCTAAGATGAAGATCGAAGAAACCGCTGCTCGTCGACAGGCCAGAATAGATCGGGGTATCGAAAAAATCGTCGGAGTGAATGCCTATGCTGTGACCGACGAACCCGAGATCGAAATTCTATCGATTGACAATGCAATGGTTAGGCAAACACAAATTAATAATATTGAGAAAGTAAAGGCCGACCGAGATGACATCAGGGTTCAACAGAGTCTCAACGCACTGACGGAAGCGTGCCGCTCAAATACTAAAAATCTTCTTGAATATGCTGTAGTATGTGCAAGAGCACGGGCAACTCTAGGCGAAATTTCCGAGGCAATGGCAATTGTATTCACCCGATATGAGGCAGGTACTGTGGCAGTTGAAGGTGTGTTTAGTTCAGAATATTCCGACGATGCCGAATTCGCAGCAGTGCACTCAGAAGTAGTACGCTTCGAGCAGGACTACGGCAGACGTCCTCGGATTTTAGTTGTAAAACTTGGTCAGGACGGACACGACAGAGGTGCAAAGATTATCGCCACATCGTTCGCCGATTTGGGGTTCGACGTCGACCTTGGTCCGTTGTTCTCCACTCCACAAGAAGCTGCACGATTAGCATCGGATAACGACGTACATGTTGTTGGAGTATCAAGCCAGGCGGCTGGCCACCTCACCCTTATTCCACAGCTTATCGAAGCGCTTAGAGCCGAGGGCGCTCCGCACATCGTGGTTGTGGCTGGTGGTGTTATACCTGCAAAGGATTACAAGGCTCTCGAATCTGCAGGTGTGGCCTGCGTGTTCGGTCCAGGAACAAACATTCTCAAAGCGGCAAAACAAGTTCTTGCCGCGATCAGGAAATGATTGCTGCCGGAATCGACGTTGGTACAAACACCATCCTGATGGTGATTGGAAGGAATGAGGGGAATGTTA